>JAIEDW010000395.1 GCA_029067805.1 Lachnospiraceae bacterium | reverse complement strand
TTTGTCGTGTAGAATGTATAAAGGTTCTCCGCCGTCGCAGTGTATACAAACCACTGCTCCCCGCTCTCTCCGAGTTCAACTTGCGTTCCACTGTCATCAAGTTTCAGAAATTTCTCATCTTCGGTGCCCGGTTCGCTACTTGGTTCGCTTGTTGGTTCGCTACTCGGTTCTGTCGTTGGTTCCGTACTCGGTTCCGTACTTGGTTCGCTACTCGGCTCCGTGCTCGGTCCGCTACTCGGCTCCGTGCCCGGTTCACTACCTGGTTCTGTACTTGGCTCCATGCTCGACTCATCATCACCAAAATACTCATCCTTGTTGCCTACCGCGCGCACCTTGAGCGTCCATCGCGCAATTACTTTCTTAGTAATTTTAGACTTCACCTCAATATCGGTTTCGCCTTGCCGCAGCGTCTTAAGCGTAATGCTGTAGCCGCCTTTGTCCGCTTTAATCGATGCAATCTTCTTGTTCTTGACCGTCCAAGTCAATATGTCCGTCATTTTTGTCTTAGCCTCGGGATTGTCAATTTCACCCGTCAATTCCATATTTAATTTATAGGTGTTTCCCGTTTTTAACACAGGCTTGCTTTTCAAAGAAATTGCTGTGTTGGCGCCGCCGACAGCCGAAACCGTAACTTCGCTTCCCGTGTTTTTATCATGTGCTCCCAGATTGTTATAGCTTGCGGGAATATTGGTCGTTTTCACGTTCACCTTAGCTTCCTTGGATGTTTTTACCTCATTGGCAGAAGAATTAGAATTCTCGTAGACTGCCCATACACTGAGTTTGTATTTGGAAAGCAGACGAATCTCACTGCCCGAAAAGGTCTTATGATAAACCATCCTTTTGGTCTTGGTATCATATTCTCCCGGCATGGATTCTGTTTGGCTGCTGATAACACTGCCTGCGGCATCTTTCAATTCAAATTTAAAATTACGATTCGCAGCTGTTGTGACTGCATAGTCTGTGCCAAGGCGATCAGCGGGATTGACCGGATAAGTAAAGGTCACGGTGAATCTGTTATCGTACACTTCACTTGCCTTCAGCTTCTTCACGGGCTCCATTGCAGATGAAGTCAGTTTGACAATCGCCACATTTCCTTTATTGGAGGTCACCACCGCATCTGTCACCTCGAGGTCCAGTTTGCCGCCCTCCTTGAGCGCAGTAATCAGATAATCGCCATCTTCCGTTTTCTGAATATTGAAATATTCGTTCGATTCCTGAGAAACGCTTAATTTAGCATAATAGGTCTGATAATTTACGATTTTTGTCTTATCTTCTTTGTACTCAATATATTCCGATAAATAGGCAGACTGACCCACCTGAAGCTTCATCGCTTTTCCTACGATGCTATTGGGAGATGATTGAATAACAAGCTTTTCAACATCTCCAATGCCCGTGTTGGTATCAACCGCCACTACATAAACGCAGTCTTTAAGACCATTCTCAGAACAGGAATAACGTTTTCCTTTGAACGTGATCTTGCCACTTTTGTCTACACTGGCAACACTTGATACTCTGTCATAATAACGATCATTGACACAAATGCGGGCGCCCGTCCGGTTGTTGTCCCCATATTCTCCATCGCTCACATAATATGCCATCTTCGGCGCCGTGTAAGTCTTCTTAAGATCCGAAGTCAACGGGAGCGTACTCCATATATAATCTTGGCTATCAGAATTGTCCTTACTGTCCTCCTGACAGAATTTCACATCTACTGACATTTTCGCAGACTTATCCGCAAGGCTTGCCTCATAATATTCATAATCTTTTGAATTTGGATCGGAATCAGAATTAATGCCCTTGGCTGTCTGATCCGGCGCTGTCTGGTCAAAATAAGCGTTGATCTGTACTGCCTGAGGACTTATGGTTTTGAATGTCTTAATCGCACCCGCAGTAGAGGCGCCTACCTGTTCATATTCCCCCTTCTGTGTGCGCACTCCGCTCACATTGCGCACATACAAAGTGTACTCCGTGTTCGGTGCAAGACCGCTTACCTGTTGGTTGAGCGCCAATCCTTTCTTATCGGTTTGTTCATTGGTAATAACGTTCGTGTATACAAATGCACTAGAATTGCCGGCTTCCATTGCTTGTTTGAAGTCAGCCTCCGTTTTCTTACCCTCCAGCACATAGATTTCTCTCCGATAGCCATTCGGCTTGATGTACATGACATCCGCATAGGTATCCTTGGGCACAACTTTGGATATCTTTGGCGCCGCCACATCGGACACCGTAATCTTTATCTTTTTCCAAGCTTTCGTATCACCGATCGGAACCCTTTTGCCATTTTCTATTTGACAGGGATAAACCGCAATATTTGCGGTTCCTTTAGCGCGCGCCGTCACATAACCCGACTCGCTCACCTCAACCGCATCATTGTCCGATGTATATCCGAGGAGAACCGTATCACCTGTCTGTGCCTTCGTAATCCTCATGTCCAGTTGCTGCGTTTCGCCGACCACCATCTTGGAGACTACACCTTCGAATGCCAGAGATTTAGGCGCTACAGCGTTCACTGCCCCGGAAACCTCTGCCGCGTATGTAACAGATGACGGAAATGCGCCCACTATCATTGCTAATGCCAGTAGCAGCGCTGCAAATCTCTTGTTATATATCCGTCGTTTCATGTTTTTTCTCATAAGAAATAACCTCCTTTGAACCGCAATCGGAGTAAACTTTCACTTATTCCCCCAAATTTCCTCTTTCAATCTCTGTTGTCAGAATTGTCTAGTATCATTATTGTACCATAATTGCTTCGCAATTACGGTGATTTTATGCCCATTCGGGCGGGTATAATGTCTTTCGACATTATACCATAATTGCTTCGCAATTACGGTGATTTTATGCCCATTCGGGCGGATATAATGTCTTTCAGACATGGTACGCTTTGCGATGCACACTCGCTTCGCTCGGCGCAGGTATAATATCTTTCGACATTATACCAAGAATAACCATCAACGTCCAGAAATAACTTGCGATGGGATAAATTGGAAATTATTTAACAAATAATATTTTAGTTTTTGGATTTGAGAATTTGAGAACTATGCGCGCCTTGCTTGACACAACATGCTGTATGTTTCATAATAATTAGAAACATTCAGCACATTATTTTAGCGCAACACAAAAAGAAGCTTTAGACTTTATCAATCTGTTGGAGATTTTATAAGATGTGGAATGATGAAAAAACGATAAAAGCAATCAAAAATAATATCATAACCAGTATCCTTCTTTTGCTGATCGTGTTTCTGGTAAATAACCGCACCTATTTGTTTCATTACCTTCCCCATAAATCTGCATATGAACTACGGGAGGCGTACATACAACCCAGCACTTCGCGTCGTGTACGGGTGGTTGTAATGGAACAAGGCAAGGCAGTGGCAAAGGCAAAAGTGGAAATTTCTTATGGTGAAATAATCGGCGACAGGATCATCGTGGGATATGCACCGGAACGCAAGCGTCCCGTAGTTAGATGCTCTCCGGTAATAACAGGAGGTCAAATCCTTGTTTTGTTCGCGTTGGTTCTGGGTAACTTGAGATTTCTATGGAGTCTTCATAAAGACTCTTTGTAGCACATCCCATGCATCGCCGATGTCTGCCTTCTTCACGTTTTTCAATCAATATAATAATTCATTTTTATATTAAGATAACCCATCAAGCAGCTTGTACAGAAGCTGGTATAGCTGCTGCGCCTCCTGCGGTTCCATATTAACACAAGCGCTCAGGCTCTTAGGTATCTGAACTGCCTGTTCCTTTAGACGCTCTCCTTCCTCTGTAACGGAAATGATCAGATTCCGTTCATCTTCTTTCGATCGGTTCCGTATCACATAATTTTTTTCCTCCAGTTTCTTTAACAGAGGTGTGAGCGTACCCGAATCCAGATAAAGACATTCTCCAAGCTCCTTGACAGTTACCTCTTTTTTCTCCCACATTACCATCATTGCAATATACTGGGTATACGTCAGATCAAGCTTATCAAGATACGGTTTATATCTTCTTATTACTTCTTTGGAACAAGCGTAAAGCGGAAAGCATAACTGATTTTCAAGTTTTAAGCAGTCGTATTTATTTTTTTGCATAGCAATCCCCCAATATCATTTTATGCTACATAATTTATCACGATATGACTTTTTTTGCAAATACTGCAGCCGCCATACAATCCTTTTCATCCGGTTTACCTTTATGCATGGGGCCAAAAGAACCTTTACAGTAAAACTCTTCTTCTGCCTGCTTAATTCCTTTTTTTGCAAGGAGCTTTCCTACCTGCTTATAGGTCGATTTTACTAACGCAGCCGTACTGAAATTTACAACTTTACCTACTTGTACATTAATATATGAAATAAAATTTTTAACATTGTCGTCTACTCCATATGCATAGACCGAGCTGCCGAGAAACAATATGTCAACATCCTCCCGAAGCGGTTCATCAACGGTCTTTGCCTCTACTCCAACTGCTTTTGCAATTGCTTCTGCCAGCTTTTTTGTATTTCCTGATCTTGTATAATATCTTACTTCTACTTTCATGCCTGCATCCTCTCACTTTTTTATTCTATAACAGTTCCTTTATTTGTCCATCTATCTTTTCCGGTGTAACTGTGGGGGCAAAACGTTCTACGACATTTCCTTTTCGGTCAACTAAAAATTTCGTAAAATTCCATTTAATCTGATTGCCCATGACGCCTTTCTTTTGTGATTTTAAGTAAGTATACAAAGGTTCTTCGCCTTCTCCGTTTACCTCGATTTTCTTAAACTGCCGAAAGGTTACGCCATACCGTGACTGACAGAAGTCTGTGATTTCTTCATCGCTTCCGGGCGCCTGATGTCCAAACTGATTACAGGGAAAGTCTAGGATCTCCAACCCCTGTGTCTGATACTTCTCATATAAGTCCTGTAATCCTTCATATTGTGGCGTAAAACCACAACCTGTTGCCGTGTTTACAATCAAAAGAACTTTGCCTTGATAATCTGCAAGAGAAACTTCACTGCCGTCCTGCGCTTTTACAGAATAATCATAAATACCCATATCTTACCTCCTTTTAGTCGTGCGCTATTTAATTGTATAAAATTTAATTAGATTGTACACAATCTATTTTGTTTTGTCAATTATATTTTCCAACTTTTTCTTTTTTATACCATAACTTGTCACTTGTTTAGCGTTTATGATATAATTTAGGCGGTTAAAAGAGAGTGTTATTTGGAGAGAATTGATTATATCGGTGAAGTTTTAAAAGAAGAAAGCAGCTTTGCTGAACAGACATTTGCGATTTTTATGAATAATCTTAAATAGATGGTAACGGAAGTGTTTTCAATTATAAAAACAGGCGGCTCAAAAGTCTCTCGCCTTTGCCTTTTTCCAATCGTCAAAAAATTCTTCAAATGTTTTGTAGCGTTGGGTTCTATCTTCACTGACAGCTTTTATCGCAATTTTATAACTTTCTTCATTTAGCTGCCAATTACTGTATGAACATGGTGCAAAACGGTTTTGCAAATACCGCTGTTTTATTTCGTTATCTGTATAATTTCCAAAAAATTCGAAAATTAAGGCGCCAAGTGTAAAAATGTTGGTTTGTTCATCAATAATACTGCCTTTTATGTATTCTTCCGGCGCTTTGAAGCGTTTTGTTCCATACCACTCCATACCCTTATCATTTACAACGGGCGCCTTTCTGAAAAGGTCAATGTCGCAAATGGTAGTCTTGTCCGTTATAAAATCATACAGAATACTTCCATCGTAAAAATCAACGGCAACATATCCCTTTCTGTTAACGTTTTGCAAAAAAGAAAACAAGATATCTGCCACGTTTAACTTTTTATCAATAGGTAATTCCTTAAATTTCTCCTTTGGGCTTTTAAGCGTTTTATATTTTTTATATTTTTCAAAGTTCCAATGATCAAATAAACACTCGCCATCTGCCCATTCAAAAATGACGACATAAAACTCGTTGTATGTAT
>JAIEDW010000394.1 GCA_029067805.1 Lachnospiraceae bacterium | reverse complement strand
ATTCTTGATTCGATTTCTGCCGGAACATCTGATTCGCCATCAAACTGAATGAAATAATAGAAAGCTTCTTTCATCTTGTTTACTTCGTAAGCAAGTCTTTTCTTTCCCCACTCATCCACGTTTGTGATCGTACCGCCATGCTTTGTAACCATGTTTTTTACTTTCTCGACGGTAGCTGCTCTGTCATCGTCCTCAAGCTTTGCGCTGACAACAACGGCTAATTCATATTTGTTCATCATGTTACCTCCTTTTGGTCTCTGGCCTTTCCCGTAATTGGAAAAAGCAAGGATTTTTATATATCACGAAAACATATATTAACACAGCTTGGATATTTTTTCAAGTAGTTAGAAAATTTTTTTCGAAAAAATTTTTCAAATTATTGCTTTGTTAATCCTTTTGTATTTTTCTCTACCTGGCGTCTGGGAAGCATAATCTGGTGTCCGCATCCTGCGCACTTTAGACGAAAATCAGCGCCCACGCGCAAAATTTCCCACTCATAGCTGCCGCAAGGGTGCTTTTTCTTTAATTTCACAATATCGCCCACTTCGTAATCCATTTACACTTCTCCTCGTCCGTTTCATTGTATCAGCAACTTGCGTTTATATCCGAATCTGCGAAAAGACTTCTCCGATACTGTCTGTGATCACCAGATTTGCCATGGTGTCGCGCGCTGTCGGCGTCTTGTTGATCAGCACCAGCTTATTGCCGCGATAGTAATCAATCAATCCCGCTGCGGGATAAACGGCAAGCGACGTTCCGCCGATAATCAGCATATCCGCCTCGCTGATCGCACGCACTGACTCGGACAATGTATTCTGGTCAAGCCCCTCCTCGTAAAGCACTACGTCCGGCTTAATCCTGCCGCCGCATTCGCAGACAGGCACTCCCGAAGACTCTATAATCGCGTGAATATCGTAGAATTTGTTACATTTTTCACAATAATTGCGCAAAACACTGCCGTGCAGTTCCAGGACTTTTTTGCTCCCTGCCGACTGGTGGAGTCCGTCAATATTCTGCGTTACCACAGCCGTCAGCTTTCCCGCCTCTTCCAGCTTAGCGAGCGCAACATGCGCGGCATTCGGTTTCGCATCGGTAAACAGCATTTTGTCCCTGTAAAAACGGAAAAATTCGTCCGGCCTCTTTACATAGAAAGTATGGCTCAAAATTGTTTCGGGCGGATAATCATATTTCTGATTGTAAAGTCCGTCCACACTCCGAAAATCGGGAATGCCGCTTTCCGTAGACACGCCTGCGCCCCCAAAAAATACAATCCGTTCACTCTCATCAATCATTTGCTGTAAGGTTTCGATTTCCCTGCTCATATCGGTCCCCTCCTTTTTAATACGCTTTATAAGAAATATTAAGGTCAACGCTTGTATTGATTCCTGCCACGCTTCCCTTTTCCGTGTACTGCCATATTCCGACTTCATAGGGCATATACATATAATCGTCATAAAAAGCATACCACTTTTCATAATCATTAAGCCTTGTCATATCAAGCAGCTTTGTGAAACACTTCACATTGCCGTAAATCATCGGCGTGTAGCCTGCCTGCTTTATTTTGTCACAAAATGCAATCGCGATATCCGTGCGCTCCTTCTGCGAGAGATCGTTTGCCCTGCCGTCGTCATTTACGATCATCTCCACGTCAAACACGATCGGATAGGTCACATCGTATCCGGCGATATTTTGCAGCACATAATCCGCTTCCTCAACTGCCTCCTCAACAGTAATCGCCTGTGTAAAAAAATAGACACCCGTTCGAATTCCCGCATCTTTTGCCCCACGCATATTCCGATCATAAAACTCATCAAGCGCAAGCTTTCCCGAGCCGTATCCGCGGATTCCCAGCCGCACAAAAGCGTACTCAACACCGTCCGATGCCACTGCTGACCAGTCAATGGTTCCTTGATATTTCGATACATCTATCCCCTTATGTGAAACGACTACACTGTTTTCTATGTACTGCATCTCCCCGTCGTCTGTCGACACGAAGTTTTCCGCCAGATAATTATGCTTTGTCACGCCATCCAGAACAGGGGCAAACACATACTCATCCTGGTCGGCATAAATCAGATTTTCCGGGAAAAATGAACGCAGCATCTTCAACGGACTTCCGTTCTCGGCAAGCACAAGCTCCTTCATGCGCTCTTTCACAGACGCCTCCATCTCTTCTTCCTTATTCTGGAGCAGCTCGCTGATATCAATCGCATTTCCAGCATCTCCCATTACCTCGACATATTCCTTCGAAGTGTCCTTCTTTTCCCCGTCAGGAAGTTCCAGACTATTGGAAATCACAGGCTCCGCCGCTTCCAGCCCGGCAATCTGTGCCTCATACTCTGCGATAAGCGTTTCCTTCTCTTTCTTCCCTTTCACATACCATGTTCCGAACACTGCCGCAAGCGCCGCAGATGCGATCGTCGTGATGATCAACAGCACAATGATCACTGTGCTCCCCGCTTTCTTTCGTCTCGGCATGCGTTTTATTCGCTGCATGTTATCCATATTAATATCGATACTCCTTTCAGTTGCCATTTTCACAACAAAAACAACCGCTTTTTCCTTATAGTTTACACTAAAACGCCCTGCCACGCAACTACTATAAATATGGTAAGTATTTTATATTCATAACATATTTTCAAAACAAATCTCTGTTGGAACGCCTTTTTTAAGCGCCAGTTCTATCGTCTCTCCACAATACATAAACTTTCTGACAGTATCACAGTCACTGCATATCTGCGCGCTTTCCAGTTTCCCGTTTTTCCACGCAAGCTTCATACAGGCATTTCCACGTACTCTGACGCCTTCCAGCTGACCGTTTTTCCATGCTTTTGGAAGCGCGGGAAGTAATACAATCCGCTCTGCATTGCTCTGCACCAGCATTTCAATCATCGCAGAGATCGAGCCGAAATTTCCGTCAATCTGAAATGGGGGATGATTATCAAAAAGGTTGGGGAGAGTCGATTTGATAAACAGCTGCAATAAATTCTCGTGTGCTTTTTCCCCGTCCCAGAGTTTCGCATAATGATTCATAATCCATGCGCGGCTCCATCCGGTATGACCGCCTCCATTTTCAAGACGCTTTTGCAGGGTCAGTTCTGCAGCATTTGCAAGCTTTGGCGTACCATCCCTTGTAATCTGGTTTGACGGATATAATCCGTATAAATGTGATATGTGTCTATGCCCTGGATCCTTTTCCGGATACTCTTCGCACCATTCCATAATCCTGCCGTCACTTCCTATGCGCGTTGGAAGCAGTTTCCCACATGCCTCTCTGATCTCATCATCAAGCTCATCCGAAACACCTAAGATCTTTGCCGCTTTGTTGCACTGTGTAAATAAATCCCTCAAGATCTGATTATCCATTGTAACACCAATGGAATTTGCTCCTTGCTCACCGTTTGAAAGGATAAAAGTATTCTCCGGCGATACACTTGGACAAGTACATAGATACGATGTCCCCTCTACTTCGTAATCAATGCAAAAATCAAGGAAAAAACGGGCAGCTTCCCGCATAATCGGAAACATTTCCTGTAAAAATGCAATGTCACCCGAATATTCATAATGAAGCCATATATGTGTGCAAAGCCACGCACCACCCATTACCCAGAAAGTGCCGGGTATCCAAAAATCCTGTGGCGCCGTATCCCCCCATATATCCGTATTATGATGCGCTACAAACCCCCGGCATCCATACATTACCTCTGCTGTGCGTTTTCCATTTGGAAGCATTCTCTTAAGATGATCAAAAAGAGCCATATGACAGTCTCCCAAACCACAAGGCTCCGCAGGCCAATAATTCATTTCCATATTAATATTAATGGTAAATTTAGACCCCCATGCCGGCTCCATGTCCTTATTCCACAATCCCTGCAGTGTGGCAGGAAGTGTGCCTAAACGGCTGCAGCTTATCAAAAGATATCTGCCAAAATTAAAATAAAGCTGTTCCAGACTTAAATCAGTTCCACTCTCCGCTATATTCGCAAGACATTTATCTGTCGGTTGTATCGCAACATTCCTATCTTTTGAAGCGTCCCAAAGATTCAGTGTAATCCTGTCAAAATAGTAATGATAGTCTGCAATATGTTTGTTTAAAATTTCACAATATGTTTGCTTTGCTACCTTGTTTAATTTCCTTTGCAGTTCCTGTTCAAGTATTTTCTGCACCTTATCCGCTTCATCAAAATTTTTGTTCTCCTCTTCAGGCTTTATGCGATATGTTGTTACCGCGCTCCAATACAAATACACCTCCTGTGCATCATATATGACAAGACTTTCACCAATTACCTCCACAATGCCGTCCGGACTTATTGCTTTGCACATCATGGCATAATCCAAACCGTCTCTTCCTAAATTTCCGCCAAGTATGATACTGTCCTTCTCTGATTTTCGCGCATACTCGTAAAAATGATGTCTTGACTGTGTTACTTCTATATTCAGATTGTTTTTGCCCTTCGCTGTCAAATGCATGACGCACACATCATCCGGTGCAGAGATCAGCGTTTCACGCTCATATTCTGTATCATCAAATTTGAAGTGTGTATAAGCAACTGCATTCTCCACATTCAATCCGCGTTCATACTCTGTTACATCTGCCACTGTCGTTCCTTTTTTAAAACCATAATCAATTACAATGTCACCCAATGTCTGATAAATACGCATTCCTCGTGGTGTTCCGCTCAATGCCTGTTTACAGAGCCGCTCTGCTTGGCTGATTTTTCCCGCCTTGATCAGCTCCCTTATAATGGAAAGCTTTTCTTTTGCATCAGGATTGTTCCTGTCCATCGGACCGCCATACCATATGCTCTCCTCATTGACCTGTATTTGTTCACAGGCAATATTTCCAAAAATCATTCCGCCTATTCTGCCGTTTCCCAAAGGCAACGCTTCATTCCAATTTGCTGCAGGCTGTTTATACCAAAGCACTGCGCAATTTTCTTTACTTTTCTTATTCTTTTTCCTTAACCCCATATTTTCACCAATTGTCTTTATATCGATACATCAAAAAACTGCCGCTTTATGATTATTCCTCATTAAAGCGACAGTTTCCTTTTACCAAATAATTTTAAATCAGATTAGATTGCCTCGTGGAATGTACGAGAGATAACGTCTGCCTGCTGCTCCGGTGTCAACTTGATGAAGTTTACAGCGTAGCCTGAAACACGGATTGTAAGCTGAGGATAGTTCTCAGGATGCTTCTGAGCATCTAACAATGT
>JAIEDW010000393.1 GCA_029067805.1 Lachnospiraceae bacterium | reverse complement strand
ATAATTTAAAAACTGTCATATGGTCTGTTGATTTTAATGCGCTTATTCGTGACAAGGATTATGATATATACAGCGGTTATCCGGACTATCTTTATGATAATAATCCTTTTAATGATATGAATTATATATTTAACAAGACTGTGTGGTATGAGGGCATTTTTCCAAATCTTGTGATGACGTTCAAAGGTCAGGAGAGCACAACGCTTGATGAATACTCTGCATGGAATAAAGAGCTTGGTTACGAGCATGTTATGTCGGGGTATGACCGTTGGGAGGAACGTGCTGAGATGATCGCGGGACTTAGCAAGGAAGAAAAGGAAATGGTCGCGGAAAACATCCGGCAGAATTTTGTAGAACTTGTAAATAAGTATCCTGATACCACCTTTTATCTGTTTTATACACCATACAGCATCTGCTGGTGGGATTATATGAATCAGGAGGGATTGATGCGCCAGCAGTTTGATGCGGAGCAAATCGCGACAGAGTTATTGCTGCAATGTCCCAACGTAAAACTTTACAATTTCAATGACCAATATAATGTCATCACGGATTTCGACAACTACAGGGACAGAGAGCACTACGGAGCGCACATCAACTCGCAGATTTTGAGATGGATTGCAGACAGCGAGGGACTTGTGACAGAGGATAATTATATGAAACTGTTCCAGAATGAACAGGAGTTTTACCTAAACTACGACTATGAGGAAAAGCTGAAAAATCCTTAATTTTTCAGCCAGTGAATTTGTGTACAGTCACAAATTTGCAGAAGTGGAAAGAAGGGGAAGTTGATGAATAATATAAAAAAGCTGGGTTACATTTTTGATAAAAAGCAGAAACGGATTCTTATCATTCTGGGCGTGCTGATCTTTATTGGCGGCGTGCTGGAAACGCTTGGTGTATCAGCGCTTCTGCCAGTGGTGGCAGCGATTGTCGATGTGGATTCCACAATGGACAAATGGTATGTGCGTCCGTTTCTTGATGCGTTTCATATCATCGATTCGACGCAGTTTATCGTACTCCTTTTATCTGCTTTGATTGCGATTTACATCATCAAAAACGTATACCTGTTAATCCTTGTCAATATTCGGACAAAGTTTATCACATACAATAAAAATACGTTGATCAGCAGGGTTTTGCGGGAGTTTTTAAACCGTCCTTACGAGTTTTATCTCGACGCGGATATTCCCACAGTGTTTCGCTTGACAGACAGCGATATTCCCAATGTTTTCAACATGATCATGGCGTTGATATCGTTGGCTTCAGAGGTTATTGTATTTGTGATGATCTGCATGGTGCTCGTTCTCAAGGACTGGAAAATGACTTTTTTCCTTGTGCTGGTGATGCTTGCGATGACGCTGTTACTCACCAAAATTTTGAAACCGCAGCTTAGCCGTTTGGGAAAGAAAAATCAGGATATCCAGTCAAGGATTGCAAAATGGAGAATTGAGGCGATTTACGGAATAAAGGACGTGAAGGTGCTCCACAGAGAGGCATTTTTTGCGGACAATTATGAGGAATCGGGTAAGGTTGGCGCAGGAATTGCAAAGGTCTATGCTGTATTGAACAGCCTGCCCAAGCTTTTGGTGGAAACGATATTTATATGCAGTATTTTAGGATATATCATGGTTTATATGCTGATGGGAAATGACATCAAGGCGCTGATTGAAACGCTGACTGTGTTCGGTGCGGCGGCAGTGCGTCTGATGCCCTGTGTGAACCGCATTAACACCTATATTACGGAGGTTGCTTATGCGCAGCCAAGTCTTGATTATGTCTATGAAAATCTTAATATGAGTGCAATCACCCGTGCAAACGACAAAACTGTGGAAGCAAAGAATCCGAATGTTACAATAACGCTTAAGGACAAGATTGAACTCAAAGACATTGTATATGCCTATCCAAACACGGATACTATGATTTTTACGGGAGCCGAGATGACAGTGCCTTACGGAAAGTCGGTCGGCATTATGGGACCTTCCGGTGCGGGAAAATCGACAGTGGTTGATATATTGCTTGGACTGTTAAAGGCAAAGGAAGGCACAATTACCTGCGATGGTGTGGACGTATTTGAGAATTACCCCTCATGGCTTGCACAGATTGGCTACATTCCGCAG
Source organism: Lachnospiraceae bacterium (assembly GCA_029067805.1). GTDB lineage: Bacteria > Bacillota > Clostridia > Lachnospirales > Lachnospiraceae > COE1. The sequence continues at coordinate 2,289 of JAIEDW010000393.1, read as the reverse complement.
GCGATCTATCTTGTGGACGAGCCGATTCGCAACAATATTGCATTTGGTATCGCAGATGACGAGATTGATGACAAGCGCATCTGGGAGGTGCTTGATGAGGCGCAGCTAAAGGAATTTATCGAAACATTGCCGGAGGGACTGGACACAACAATCGGTGATCGCGGCGTGCGACTTTCCGGCGGACAAAGGCAGCGGCTTGGAATCGCGCGTGCGCTTTACCACAATCCCGAGATCCTTGTCTTTGACGAGGCGACGTCTGCACTCGACAATGAAACGGAGGCGGCGGTTATGGAGGCAATCAACAGTTTCCACGGAAAAAAGACAATGGTTATTATTGCACATCGGTTAAATACGATTGAAAAGTGTGATATTATATATAAGGTGGCAGACGGGAAAATAGAGCGGACAACATTGTGAAGAGGCTGCGTAAAGGTATGGAGAGGAATATGAGTGACAGACCGATCATTGCGACAGAACTTTTAAAAGGACAGGGGCTTGGAAACCAGCTATTCTGCTATGTGACGGTGCGCAGTCTTGCGTATGCGAAAGGGTATGATTTTGCGATATTAAACAGAGCGATTTTTGCCAATAATATTCACAGCAATAAAGGCATGTACTTTATGGACATTGACTGCGGACTTGACGTGCCGAAGGAAGCCTTTGAAACAGTCTATCATGAGCGGGAGGACAGGATTTTTATGGGAAACTCCCGACACGATATCGAGCACGGCTGTTATGTGACAGGCGCGGACGAAGCGCTTTTGGCAATCGATAAAACGACGCTTGTTTACGGAAATCTTCAGGCTTGGGCGTATTTTGGACATTATCGGGATGAAATCAAAAAATGGCTTGCCGTAAAACCGGAATATGACTGTCATACCTATTCCCGTGAAAATTTGTGTATTATCAACGTGCGCGGCGGTGAGTATGCTGGAAGTCCAGAATTATTTTTAAGACGTAAATACTGGCTGGATGCGATGAAAAAAATGAGAGCAATCCGCGCGGATATGGAATTTATAATAATAACAGATGATATTGATGTGGCAAGGCGTGTGCTGCCTGAGGTGGAGGCACATCATTTTGACCTTGCAAAGGACTATACGATAATAAAAAACGCACGTTATTTAATTTTATCAAACTCTACGTTTGCCTTTTTTCCGGCGTTTACAAGTGAAACCGTAAGGTATATCATCGCGCCGAAATACTGGGCGAGACATAACGTGTCCGATGGTTATTGGGCATCGGAGCAGAATATCTACGATGGTTTTTGGTATATGGACAGAAAGGGCAAACTGTTCTCGGCACAAGAGTGCAGGGCGGAGCTTGCAGAATATAAGAATGTGTCAAAGAACTATCGGCGGATTGGAATGCCGCTCAAAGGAGCGGCGCTAAAGGCGGCAAACATCAAGGCGAAGTGGCTTGTATACAGCGATTTGTTTGTGCGAGCTCTGCGTTCGCTGAAACGGAGATTGAGAGGAGTACAGCGATAACCATGCAGGAAAAGCGAAAACTGCCAAATGTCACACTGGTGGCAATGGCAAGCGTAAATATCAAAGCGACAATTAAGGCGATGCAGTATAGTATGCGTGGTATTGAATTTGGCGACGCAGTGTTCATTACCCACAAAAAGCCGTTTGGACTGCCAAAGAGCATTCGGTACAGCCATACGAGCAAACTCTGTAATATTGATGATTTTAATTATAAGATGGTCTATGAACTTGGCAGCCATATCCATACAGACTTTGCACTGATCGTGCATGCGGACGGTTTTGTGGTAAATCCCGAGATGTGGCGCGATGAATTCTTGGACTATGATTATATCGGCGCTCCGTGGCCGCTGCCGCCCGAGGGCGATACAACGACGTACCGCGACAAGGACGGAAATATCTGCCGTGTGGGAAACAGTGCGGGGATTCGCAGTAAGCGGCTGATGGATTTCCCGAAAAAGGCAAATATCCCGTGGGAGGGCGAGTATGCCTACGGACGGATGTGGTATTATGAGGACGGCTTTATCTGCTGCAAGATCAGGCATCTTTTGGAGGCGGAGGGAATGCGGATCGCGCCGCTTGAGGTGGCAAAGTATTACAGCCATGAGAAAATGATACCGGAAGTACAGGGAATTACGCCCTTTGCGTTCCATAAGTGGGAGGGTACAAATGCGCAGTATCCCAACTTTATCAGAGAGCCGTTAAAAGAGCGTATAAAAAGATTGTTGAGAAAGAGGTAACGCGAAGTGGTTTACGATTGCTTTCAGTTTTTTAACGAATTGGATATCTTAAAAATCAGGCT
>JAIEDW010000392.1 GCA_029067805.1 Lachnospiraceae bacterium | reverse complement strand
GTTTCTTACTGGACAGGAATTAAATTCCTATAAGGGCATTAGCACAATGGGAAAGTTTGAACTGACACGGATTCCTGAGATTTGCCGTACGATAGCGGTCAATTTTTTTGGAATATTTCTCAATAATAATATGGAAATCAGTTACAATTATATTATTAAGGGAATGTATTTTGTCCTATATGCAGCCAGTCTTATTATGATCTTATATTTAATGATTGCTAATATTAAGAAACATGATATTTTGAAGGCAGCAGAGACGGTCATACTGTTTGGCATCTATATTATTGCTATTAATTCAATCTATATCATGTGTGAGGACGGTATTTATTCTCTAATGTATTATTCCTATGTATTTTTGATGATATTTCCGTTTGCATTGTTGGATCGTTGTATTAGGAGAGAAGAAAAAAAATACTGGATCCGTATGGAATATGTGATAACGGCAGTGGTTGCTATCGGGGTTGCAAGTTACTGTCATTTCGCCAACGGGGAGTATTTAAGCCTGCATCTTAGCTATGAACAGGCAGCGGGTTACTATAATACTATGATCACGCAGATTAAGAGCGCGGAGGGCTATAGTGACGATATGAAGGTCGTATTTAGCGGAACTGATATTGTTGACAAGACACTATACCGCAATGCAGTTATGGATACATTTTCTATGAGCGGCAGGGATGATGCCCTCGCGGACGCATACAGTAAACAAAATTTTATTCGCTATTATTGCGGATTTGATGCGGAAACTGCGGGACTTGAGATACTGTCCGAAGATTCGAGAACAAAGCTTTCTCAGATGCCGTCTTATCCAAATGCCGGTTCCATACAGGTTATGGATAATGCTGTGGTTGTGAAATTATCTGACTGATGGGAGTTCAAAACATGGAAGCAAAAAAAAGCTTCAACAGTATTGATTTATTTAAATTATTGATGGCTGTTGCCGTGGTTGCGATTCATACGAATCCGATTGTGGATTGGACGAATCCGGTGGCCGTCAAAATCGTGGTCATCATCGAGGAGTGGGCAGTACCGTTTTTTTTTACGGCATCCGGTTTTTTGCTTTTTCATAAAATGGAACAGCCATACTGTGAAAAAATAGGGCACATAGACAATTATTTGTGGAAGATCATAAAAATGTATTGCGCATGGACGCTGATCAGTTTGCCGCTTACGGTGTACGGGTATGTTATATCGGGAAATGGTATTGTGAGTTGTATCTTTTCTTATGTGAAATATTTTTTGTTTGTGGGCAAGTTGTATAATTCCTATCATTTATGGTATCTGCTTGCATTGATATATGCGCTGGGTGCGATAAGGTTTCTTCTGAAAAAGGGATTGAAACCGGTTTCAGTTGCGGTTATAGCGCTTGTAATTTATGTGGCCAGTGAAATAATGGTTATGCTGGAGCGTAATATCGATTCTGTTGGAGGAATTGTAGGAAAGATCGTTTCTTTATACCAATATGTATTTAACAATGGCGGAGTATTCACTGGAATGATATATGTTTCAGTGGGAATGCTGATCGCACACTACGGAATTTATATGAGTAAATGGACTGGCGGGTGTGGGATAATAGCTATCAATATAGGAAAACTTTTTGTAGGCGTGGAAGTGTTACGTATAATAATGCCCATAGAAATATTTGTTTTGTTTGCGTCGCTATTGACAGTAGAGCTACCTGATAGCAGAGCGTGGATAACGTGTAGGAAGATCAGCACGATTGTATACTTATCACATTTGATTTTTTTCTCGGCTTATACGATCATATTTCTGAAAAATCCGAATAAGCTGGGATTTGACTCTTTTATTGTAACACTGGTGTTGAGCGTTTTGAACGCGCTGTTATTGATAAAAATACGGAAAAAAGATCGGGGGAAGGAACTTGCAGATTAAGAAAAAAAAATACATTTTAATGATTATGATACTTGCATTTGTCAGCAGAGTTGTGTTGATCAACAAGTGCCCCGGAGGCGTTCATGCAGATGAAGCGTTTTCGGGATACGAGGCGTGGTCGTTACTTCATTATGGAATGGATTCGGCAGGGTACTCCAATCCGGTGTATTTGACCGTATGGGGCGGTGGTATGAGCGTACTGAACTCATTGCTTATGATACCAGGAATTATCTTGTTTGGACTTAATACAGTTACAGTAAAGTTTCCGGTTATTTTTATGGGAGTGGTATCGGTCTTTGTTTTTTATTTACTGCTGAAACGGACTGTAAGCGAGAAAACGGCTTTATGGGGGAGTTTTCTTTTGGCAGTTAGCCCTTGGCATATTATGATCAGCAGATATGGCATGGATGCGAATTTGTGTCCGGCTTTTGTGCTGATTGCAATGTATCTGACGGTTCTTGGCATTGAAGATAACAGGAGATTGAAATGGGCTGCTGCTGCATGGGGAATTGCGTTGTACTCATATGTGGTATTGTGGATTTTTGAGCCGATCTTTTTACTGTTGCTGTTCTTATATTGTTTTAAAAACAAAAAGGTGAATGACTTTAAGCAGATCGTTATAGCAGTGATTATTTTAGCAGTTATAGCGTTGCCGCTAATATTATTCATATGTGTCAATATGGGGATCATACCAGAGATAAGGACAGGTATTTTATCCATTCCTGTGCTTGAAGGATTTCGGTCAGGTGAGCTTGGCGTGGGCGGTTATATGTTGAATATAAAGCGGCTTGTGCGATGCTTCGTGCTGCAAAATGATGGATATCTGTGGAACAGTATTCCGGGATTTGGTGTTTACTATCTTTTCTCTACACCGATTTCGGTGGTTGGTTTTATTGTAGTGCTGAAAAAAGCTGTGTCTGATTTCAAAAAGAAGAACTTTGGATATGAAATGATTTTGCTGATATGGCTTGTATCTGCAGTTATTATGGCATTTACACAGACTACAGGGACAAATCTGACAAGAATCAATCCGATCAATCTTGCGATGTTTATTTTAGTGGTAATAGGTATCCAATGGATTATTAGTAAAATTAGATTTCAGAAGGCAGAGATTGTTGCAGCGAGAATTTATGTGGCAAGCTTTCTGTGCTTTATGGCATATTATTTTACCGGATACAGTGATGCGATTGCGCAGCAGCAGCTTGCGGGGGCGAGGGATGCTCTTTCATATGCGGATGAATTGTATGAGACAGGGCTGTATGGGGATAAAATATATATATCGGGTCCGCTTAGGCATTCTCAGGTGCTTTTTTATACACAGCTTCCTACAGATGAATATATAGCGACTGTGGAACAAAACCTTTCCGAAGATGGGACGTATAACGTAAAAAGTTTTGGATGCTTTATGTGGGGAGATCTGACAGAGTATGGGAACCGTAATATTTATGTAATACCGTCAGAGCAGGTGGATGTGTACACAAGTTCGGGCTTTGAAATTCGAATGTTTGATCGCTATGCGGTTGCTGTACCTTTTGAGGGGGGCAGCGCTGATGCATAAAATGATGTGAAACGGTATATAGGATATGACTCTTTGGAGTCAGGCTGCTGTCTGTGGGATGACATATTATCGTTTCGTTTATTGTATTTTGCATCGGGTTATGATAACATTAATATTGACATAAATACCAATTATTGGTAGATTAATTTAGAAATTTATAAAATGTTGAGATAGATATCTATATAAAAAATGAATATATCATTATTTTCTGGTAAAATAGGCAACGACTAAGTATGGGAGATTGTTATGGAAATTTTATATAATGCCTTTGAGACAGTTATGAACGGCTGCTATACACTTTGCAAAAATTACGGAGCCGCGATTTTGCTTTTTACATTGATCAGCAAAATTGTGTTGTTGCCTGTGTCCGTGTGGGTGCAGAAAAATTCAATCAAGATGGTAAAGATGCAGCCGGAAATTAATTTTATTATGGTGAAGCATTTTGGGGATAAAGATACGATTGCGGAGGAACAGGCAGCTGTTTATAAAAGAGAAAAATATCATCCGATGGCTTCTATTTTTCCGCTTATTATTCAGCTTGTGCTGCTGATGTGTGTCATCGAGGTTATAAAAAGAGGGATGGACAATCCCTTGATAGACATGAATTTTGCAGGGATTGACCTAAGCCTTGTGCCAAGCGTGGAGGGAATTCACCTGATATGGTCGCCGATTGTGGCAGGTTTTTCGGCATGGCTTTTATGTATAGCACAGAATGCAAGTAATGTGCTCCAATCAGAGCAGTCAAAGCTCAACAAATATGGTCTGATGGCTTTTTCCGTAGGTTTGTCGCTCTATTTAGGCTGGTTTGTGTCCGTAGGAGTGGCGCTTTACTGGACGGCAAGTAACGTATTTGCCATCATACAGCTCTATCTTTTAAACTGGGCGATCAATCCGAAAAAGTATGTGGACTATGAGGCGCTTGAAAAGAGCAAGAAGGAGCTTGAGAGCTTGGGAAGCATAGGCGGAAAAAAGCGCAGGCGTTTTAACGATCCGGACGCAAGAAGAGAGCGGCAGGATTATAAAAAATTCTTTTCTGTAGTCAATAAACATCTTGTGTTTTATTCGGAAAGCAGTGGATTTTATAAATACTATAAAGGAACCATTGAGTATTTGCTTGACAATACGAATCTGACAATACATTATATAACAAGTGACCCAAATGATGCGATTTTTGAGCTCGCAAAAGAAAAGACGCAGATAAGACCTTATTATATTGGTGAAAAGCGGCTGATAACGCTTATGATGAAGCTGGAAGCGGACATGCTGCTGATGACCATGCCGGATCTTGAGAATTTTCATATAAAGCGCAGCTATGTAGATAAGGACATTGAATATGTGTATGTACAACACGGTATGGACAGTCTGAACCTTACGTTCCGTACCGGATCTGTCGATCATTATGATACGATATTCTGCGTGGGGAAACATCAGAAGGAAGAGGTGGAGAAGACAGAGGAAGTATACGGACTTCCGAAAAAGAAACTGATCGAGTGTGGCTATCCACTGCTTGACGAGATGCGCGCGGATTATGAAAAGCTGGATGTGTCTGCGCATGATAAGAAGCGCATTTTGATTGCACCGTCATGGCAGAAGGATAATATTGTTGACAGTTGTCTTGAAAAAATACTTGATTCTTTGAAAGGACAGGATTATTATGTAACAGTACGCCCGCACCCGCAGCACGTGCGCCATCGGGGGGAGCTTATGGAGCAGCTCAAAAAGCGGTATGAACAGGATCCGGATATTGAGATACAGACGGATTTTTCTTCAAACAGTACAGTGTTTGAAGCGGATCTTGTGATTACAGACTGGTCAAGTATTGCTTACGATTATGCATATACGACGAGAAAACCAGTGCTCTTTATCAATACACCTATGAAGGTGATGAATCCCGAGTATCAGAAAATCGACACGGTTCCGCTAAACATTCTGCTGCGTGATGAAATAGGCTGTTCGCTTGATCTGGATGAGCTGGACAGGCTTTCGGAGCGTGTAAGGATGCTGTTGGATAACAGTGAGCAATATTCTGAAAAAATAGAAAAATTTGTGGAAAAGTATGTGTATCATCTTGGTACAAGTGCGGAAGTGAGCGCGAAGTATATTATTTCACAGATACAGAAAAAAATTGAGAAAAAAAAGAAAGAATCAAAAGGAGAATGATTATGAAAAAAGGAATTTTAAAACTGTTTGGTATTGGATATTTATGTATGTGCGGAATGCTTTTATTTGGTGCAAATTCTCAGGCATATATAGATCCTTCGGTAGCGACGTACGCGATTCAGGCCGTCGCGGGTATTGTAATAGCAATCGGCGCTGCTGTGGGAATTTACTTTAGAAGGGCAAAAAAGAAGATCAATGATACGCTTGGCATTGACGAGAACAAAAATAAGGAAGTGGAATCGGACGATATCGTGATAAAGTAAGAGAAACGGTATGTAATGTATTGAATTTTTGAGTGGAAGGAAATACGAGAATGCAGAATAGTAAGTGGAAATCCATATGGGATAAGAAACGATTAGATGAGATTGACCTAAGTAAGAGCGAATTTGAGGTCTTTTGTGATTTGAAAAAGGCTGACGGTTTTGATGTCAGTGTTCACGATGAAGAAAAATACTTCCAATCTTTTTACAATGATTGGATGGAAATGTACAAAAAAGTGAATGAGATTGCCCAAAACGATATTCATAGCGTTTATGAAGTTGGATGTGGAAGCGGCGTAAATTTATATCTTTTTCAGAATAGAATGAAGGAAGCTGTTCTGGGTGGGATAGATTATTCTCAAGGACTGATCGATATTGCGAAGGATGTAATATCCAGCACGGATCTTGTGTGTGGCAGTGCAGAGCATATAGATGTCCAAGAGAAATATGATCTTGTTATGGCTGATAGTGTATTTCAATATTTTAGTGGAGAAGAGTATGCTGAAGATGTGCTGGGTAAAATGATCCTGAAATCCAAAAAGATTGTCTATATATCGGAAATTCATGATATTTCATTAAGAGAAGAATGGCTTGAATACAGAAGGCAGTCTATGGAGAATTATGATCAGGTTTATGAAGGATTGGATAAAATGTTTTACAGTAAAGACTGGATTCTGGATATTGCAAAGAAACATAACAGGCAGGTAATCTTCACGAAAAGCGATAATCCAGAGTATTGGAACAGCAGATATATTTTTAACTGTTTTATCTTTTAACAGATAACAACTTGGCAAGGGAGAAAACGTTATGCAGGCAGTGATTTTAGCAGCGGGAATGGGTAAGAGACTGAAAAAATTAACGAGGAATAATACGAAGTGTATGGTTGAGGTGAACGGTGTTACTTTAATAGAGAGAGCACTGCGTATTCTTGACCGAAAAGGTTTGAGCAGAATTGTGTTGGTTGTCGGATATGAAGGCCAAAAACTGATAGAATATATTCATTCATTAAATATTCAGACACCGATTCATTTTATAAATAATTCCGTTTACGATAAGACAAATAATATTTATTCACTGGCGCTTGCGAAAGACTATCTCGTATCGGAGGATACGTTAATTCTTGAATCTGATCTGATTTTTGAGGAAGCAGTGATTGATGTATTGCTTCAGGATGAGCGTGATACGCTTGCTTTAGCAGATAAGTTTGAGAGCTGGATGGATGGGACATGTATGGTTTTGGACGATGATGACTGTATTTGTGATTTTGTTCCCGGAAAATATCTGAATTTCAGCGAGATGGAAAAGTATTATAAGACGGTTAATATATACAAGTTTAGTCAGCACTTTTCCAAAAACACATATGTTCCGTTTTTACAGGCGTATGAAACGGCAATGGGTAACAATGAGTATTACGAATCGGTTATTAAACTGATTGCGATGCTCGACAC
>JAIEDW010000391.1 GCA_029067805.1 Lachnospiraceae bacterium | reverse complement strand
GCCAAGTGGTAAGGCGTGGGACTGCAACTCCCTGATCGTCGGTTCAAATCCGTCAGTCGCCTCTTGAAAAACTCGAAGCATTTTCGAGTTTTTTTACTGTATTAGAATAGACAAAAGAAAGGTTGTGATCACTGTGGAAAACTTAATTTTCAGTCTAAATGCCACAATACCCATATTTCTTGTAATGGTGGCGGGCTATTTGCTGAGGCGCATACATATGGTAGATGACGGCTTTGTAAAAACACTGAACGCATTTAACTATAAGATAACGCTTCCTGTTTTGCTTGTGGTTGATCTCGCGGAGGCAGATTTTTATGCTGTGTGGGATACGAAATTTGTATTATTTTGCTTTTTGGTGACACTATTTTGTATTTTGCTCATCAGTCTGATCAGTAAGTTTTTTATCAAGGATACTGCGATAAAAGGAGAATTTATACAGGCATCTTATCGCGGGAGCGCCGCGGTGCTTGGTGTGGCGTTTATGCAAAACATTTACGGGACAAGCGCGATTGCGCCATTGATGATTCTTGCAACCGTTCCGCTATATAATGTTGCGGCAGTGGTGATACTAAGCATTACGTCGCCAGAAAGCGGCGGTTTTGATAAGGATAATTTGATAAAATCTTTAAAGGGTATTGCGACAAATCCGATTATCTGGGGAATTTTGATTGGCATGATCATCTCCGTGGCAAGAATTGAGATGCCATTTATTATCAATAAAACGTTACATAATTTTTCCGTACTTGCCACGCCGCTTGCGCTAATTGGGCTGGGTGCTGGTTTTGAAGGGAGAAAGGCGCTTGCAAAGATCAAGCCTACGATTGTGAGTACGCTGATCAAGCTTTTTGTTATGCCCATAATTTTTCTTCCGATTGCGGCAATAATGGGGTTTCAAAATGAAAAGATGGTTGCGATTTTGATCATGCTTGGAGCGCCGACGACTGTGAGCTGTTATATTATGTCGAGAAATATGGGACATGAAGGCGTGCTCTCGTCGAGTTGTGTGGTGTCTACGACCTTTTTGAGTTCTGTATTTATTACGCTTTGGCTTTATCTTTTAAAGAGCTATGGTTTGATTTAAATACTATTTTATAGTTATAGCGAACCAAAAGTAGTCTACACTCTTCTTGCAAATTCCATATAAATATAGTAATCTGAATGGATAGAATTGGAGAATATATTATTATGGGAAAAACAGAGTTTGAAAAAACGGCGATGCGTGTATCTTTTGTGAGCATTGCAGTCAATTTCATATTATCGGTCTTTAAGCTTTTGGCGGGAATTTTCGCGAATTCGGCGGCGATGGTAAGTGATGCGGTTCATTCGGCATCTGATGTATTTAGTACGATTGTCGTAATCATAGGAATTAAGATTTCGAGCAAGGCTTCGGATAAGGATCACCCGTACGGACATGAGCGTCTGGAATGTGTGGCGGCAATTGTACTTGCGACGATTCTTGCGGTGACGGGACTTGGCATTGGATATACAGCGCTTACAAAAATTGTGTCAGGAGAATATGCCGCACTTGCGGTTCCGGGAACGTTGGCGCTTGTGGCGGCAATCATATCGATTACAACAAAAGAGGGCATGTATTGGTACACGAGAATCAGCGCAAAGCGAATTGATTCAAGCGCATTGATGGCGGATGCATGGCATCATCGTTCGGATGCGCTTTCTTCTGTAGGTGCACTGATCGGTATCGGCGGCGCGATGCTGGGATATCCGATATTAGATACGGCGGCGAGTCTGGTGATATGCTTTTTCATAGAGAAAGCAGCTTATGATATATTTAAAGATGCAGTGGATAAGATGGTAGATAAAGCCTGTGACGATGAAACGGAGAACGCGCTGAAACAGTGCGTGCTTTCACAGGAGGGGGTCCTGGGAATCGATCTGCTGCGTACGAGAGTGTTTGGCAATAAAATTTATGTGGATATAGAGATCCGCGCCGATGCAAAAGAAACGCTTCAAGAGGCGCATAGCACCGCCGAAAAAGTCCATGATGCGATTGAAAAGAATTTTACGAAAGTAAAGCACATTATGGTGCATGTTAATCCGATAGAACTATGAGGGGGAATTATTCCCCCTCAATCCATTTATCTATATAAGAAGAAAGTTTGTCGAATTTATCCTCGTAAATCAGATTCAACAGATTATTTAATCGGATCAGCGCCTGTGTTATGACTTCGGGTTCACACAGCTTTTTTTCAAGTGCGACTGCGAGTTCATCAATGTCGAGCGTTTTGACATATCCGTCCGGATAAATGACTACATCAACAAGCAGATCCGTGACAACAAGTGTATCTTCTTTCTCGTTATAGGCGTAATCCACGATATCACAGTACCAATATAAGAGAGATCCGTCCTCGCGGAGGAATTTACTTACCTTATACCCGTCCTTAAAAAAATAACAGGAATATCCGTGATGAAAGTCACGTCGTGGCTTCAAGGTCTTCCACTTGGTAACGATGGTTTCGTCCGTTTCCGCGAGAATGATGTCATCTTTTAAAAGAATGCATTCATCGGGAATAATGCGTTTACGATAAATATTCATAATGATAACCTTGCTCCTCTCTTTATCCCTATTTTACCTATTGAATAGGTCAAATGCAACAAATTTTTGATGAAATCGTATAAAAAAATCGACATTTACTGGACAGATTTGGTAATTTTTTGTATAATTATTAACAGGTATTTGAAAGATTGGATATCATAATACAAAGAAGATATGTATGATATTGGCATTAACGGCATATGGAGGCAGACAAATGGGGAAAAATAAAAAGTATAAAAAGTCAGTGTATCAGTCGCTGGCAGTGATTACCCAGTTTGGAATTAACATGCTCGTTCCAATCTTTTTATGCTCGTTCGCGGGATTGTTTCTGGACAGGAAATTCGGTACCGCGTATTGGTTTGTTTTGTTGTTCTTTGTTGGGGCGCTTGTAGGGTTTCGAAACATCTTTATACTGGCAAAGAAAATTTATGAGGGAGATAGTTCGGATGAAGACAGGCATCAGCAGACTAAAAGAAATGAATAGTGCATTGCCGGGATTACTTTTGGGCATTGCAGTATTCGGTGTGTTATGTCAGGCAGTGGGCTTTTTTCTTGTAAGCGATAAAGCAGACTTCAGTATAGGACTCTGGATCGGAATCCTTACTGCAATATTTATGGCTTTCCATATGGCGTTTTCGTTGAATACGATGGTGGAAAGAGATGAAAAGGGGGCGCAGGCATCAGCAATAAGACAAAATATGATTCGATATTTTGTGGTAGTCATCATATTCGGAATATTGATGATAACGAGGCTGGGCAATCCGTTGGCTGCATTTGTCGGAGTGATGGGATTAAAGGTTTCTGCTTATGCACAGCCAGTGTTCTCAAAAAAGCCACAAAACCAAAATACGGTAGAGGCATATGCTTCGGATGAAATGCCGGATGGGAAAACTGAATAAAGAAAATATATAATACACGAAATGAGGAGGTGAGTGTATGGGAGCAGGAATTTTGTTATCCGGCGCTGATGACATTGACTTTATGGTGCATGGCGTATTTCAATATGAACTGTTTGGTCAAAAGCTATGGATAACAACAACGCATGTATGCCTTTTCATAGTGCTGATGATGATCATTATCTTCTGCCTATGCGCAAACAGGGCGATCAAACATGCATCTGAAGTTCCCGGAACGTTCCAAAACGTTGTGGAGCTTATCGTCGAAATGCTCGACAACATGGTCAAAGGTGTTATGGGCAAGAACGCGGGACCGTT
>JAIEDW010000390.1 GCA_029067805.1 Lachnospiraceae bacterium | reverse complement strand
GCAGTAAAAAGTGCCTTTCCAATGCTTTGACCGCGCATATCCTCCGATACATGAATGCTGGACAAATCAAGATATTTTTGTTCTCCACCAAATAACTCCGGTTCCACGGAAATAAAACCCTTTAGCTTTCCCTCATAAAAAGCGGCATATACAAATCCTCCGATAGAAACCGTATTCTTTAGGCAAGTAACCAATATCTGATAATCTGCCTCCGACCAGTCATCAATAAACGGGGCGCTCTTGATTACCCATATGTTATTCTCTTTTCTCCAGCAATCTGTAACGTTCTGATGACGGACAAAATCCCGAAACAATTCTCTGTTTAATTCCTCTGCATATAATGTTCTGTATTCTATCATTTGTCAAATCTCCTATCCGTTTTGTTTGATGCCATTCATTCAATATCACTTACAACGCTGTTCCCTTCGTAGGAATAAAAAGTCTTGAAAAATCCGCCTTCTCCAATGTAAGAAGCTGCACCTTTTTATCAATTCCGCCCGCATAACCTGTCAGACTTCCATTTGTCCCGACAACTCTGTGACACGGTATCATCAGTGAAATCGGATTGTGACTGACCGCTCCGCCGACTGCATGCGCCGACATTCGTGCAATCCCTCTCTGCCTTGCAATCTCTCTTGCAATCTCTCCGTAAGTCATTGTCTTTCCATAAGGAATTGTGAGCATGATTTTCCATACTGTCTCACGAAAGGGTGTCGTTTTCATGGATAACGGCAGTGTAAAATCCGGCTCTTTTCCGCTAAAGTAAACAGAAAGCCACTGCGCAGCCTGTTCAAAAACAGGAAGTTTCTTTTGTTCCGCATCCTGCGTCAGCGTACTGCCAAAATATTTCTGACCGTCAAACCATAATCCCGTCAAAGCTTCTCCATCGCTTGCAAGCGTAATTCCTCCAAGCGGCGAATCATAGTGATCGATATATCCCATTTTTTACCTCCGACTTTTTTCAATCACAATCTTCCACAACAAATTTCCCGAAAAAATAACATGAGCCAATGTTTCATTATTTCCCGGCATTGGCTCATGCTAATAGAAAGACTTGCTTTCTTAATTTTTAAATAATATTTCTCCATTACTTTCAATCACATCACGATACCAATACGCCGAATCCTTGAAAATACGCTCCTGTGTCCTGTAATCCACATAAATCAAGCCAAATCGCTCAGAGTAGCCTTGCGCCCATTCAAAGTTATCTATTAACGACCATTGGAAGTAGCCTCTTAAATCGATTTCATCGGCTGCGCGGCTTAACTCCCGTAAATACCTTGTAAGAAAATCAATTCTGTTCGGATCATGCACTTTGCCATCCAGCGATACCACGTCATGACAGGAAAGTCCGTTTTCCGTAATATAGAAGGGTTTTCGATAACGCTCATACAAAAACTTTGGTCCCCAATATAACGCTTCAGGTGTAATGGGCCAATCATTTGCTGTCTTGCCAAATCCTTCATAGCGTTTGACTACTTCCGGTTTTCCATCCGCTCCCATACGGATACATCTTCCGTTGTATATATTTTGTCCATAAATATCAATCGGCTCCGAAATCAGCTTCATATCCTCGTCCGTAATGCGGGGAAGATACGGTTCATAGCGTTTTAATCCTTCTTCGGGGTAATGTCCGAAAAAAACCGGATCGGACCACCACGTTACATTCCATGCCCAAATCGTGTCGTCTTTCTGTAAGGAAAACAGCATTTGTCTTGCCGCCTCAATATCCTCCGGGCGTTCCGTTTCCGGATAACAGATACCGCAGGTGGGCGCATAGCCGATAACAAGCTGTCGTTTTCCGTATTGACGCAGCATTTGTACTGCCCTTCCATGCGCTTTTAAGACATTGTGTGCGATTTCAAAAGTATCACGAAGCGACGCCTTTAAACCGGGTGCGTGCATGCCTTTCAAATATCCCAGACCTACAAAGCACTGCGGCTCGTTCAGCGTGAAATAGTGCGTCACTCTGTCACTGAACCGTTCTGCCACCAGTTTTGCATATTCGCCAAACCACTCCACAATCTGCGGATTCATCCAACCTCCGCGTTTATAGAGTTCGTATGAAAGTTCCCAGTGGTATAACGTGACATACGGCTCAATTTCGTTTTTTAAGAGTTCATCAATCAATGCATTATAGAATGCAATTCCCTTCTCATTGACGCGTCCTGTCCCTTCCGGCAGTACGCGCGACCAGTCAATGGAAAAACGGTAAGCCTTTATTCCCATCTCTTTCATCATCCTGACATCTTCACGATATCGATGATAATGGTCACACGCCGTTTCTCCCGTATGTCCCTCAAAAACATGGTTGGGTTCTTTGGTAAAGATATCCCAAATGTGCTCTCCTTTCCCGTCTTCTTTTACTGCACCTTCAATCTGATATGAGCTTGTTGCCACGCCCCACGCAAAGTCTTTTGCAAATGACATTATTTTTTCTCCCTTCCATATCTCTTTATTACCTCAAAGCACATTCTTCCGTTATGATACGGACATTTCCACGGCTCTACAATCGGCTTTTCCAATGGATTTCTGTCCTGATCCAACGCTGCAAACCATTCTGAACCGTTCCTTTTGTCAATCATATGATTCTGAATATAACCCCAGATATCCACCGCCGCTTCCAAATACTTTTTCTGCTCGGGCGACTTCTGATAACCGTTCAAAAATCCGACAACCGCTTCCGTCTGAACCCACCAAATACGCGTTGTGTCCACAACGCCGTTCTCAGCCTCATTCACCAAAGAATGGTCAATGTAGGCTCTGTTATAAATATTTTCCGTAATTTCCTTTGTTATCGGAGAAAGTTTTTCGATATAAGATGCATCCCCTAAAATCTCTAACCCACGATCAACCAGCCATGTGGTTTCAATATCATGCCCATAGGAATACAGGTCAATCAGTGAATTCCATGTTTTGTCAAAAAAGACCTCCTGACGCCCCAGCTTTGGATTGTAAATCTTATCTGCCATTAAATCCAACATAAATCGTAGGTTCTCTGCCACACGTTCCTCTTTTGTTACACGATACAGCTCTGTATATGCCTCAAACACATGAAGCAGCGTGTTCATTGTCTTTTCCGCCATCACGCCGTTCTCGGAAAGTTTATCGTTCTCTTCCGGTTCAAAGCTTCTGCTGAACGCTTCCAGATATCCATACGCGTCTTTACACTTTGTTTCTACGAGTTGATACAAATTATGCGCAATGTCAAGCGCTTCCCGATTGCCGGATGCATCATAGTATGAGGACAGCGCGTAGATTGCAAACGCCTCATTGTATGTATGCTTAGTGGTATCCTCCGGCTCGCCTTTGTAGGTGAGGGACCAGTAAACGCCGCCAAATTCTTTATCTACGCAGTGATCCTTCAAAAAAAGAAAGGCGTGGCGGGCTGATTTTAGAAGCTCCTCCTCTCCGAGAAGCATATATGCATTCGAGAAAAACCAAAGAATTCTGCTGTTTAAGATGCAGCCCTTTACAGCAATCTTGTCAAGCGTTAAATCATATCCCAAAAAACCGTAAAATCCTCCGTATACTTCGTCTTTCATTCCTTGCCAAAACGGTATAATATGATTTATTAAATGTGCTTTTACTTCTGCACAAAACTCTTTCTGATCTAACTCCTTGTTATGAAACATGCTTCTCCTCCATGCACTTATTATTTTATAAGAAATCACTGCCCGCGTACTTTCCATTCATCTTTATACCGTACACTGCAAGACCATATTGTATACAAATGATTTAAGACCAAACATTAATACTAAAATAAAACGGATTCTTTGTGAAAATTCTCACAAATTGATCCGCTATATTTTTTCTGCTATTTCAAATTATTTTGCCTCTATCTTTTCCTGATTTGCTTTTCCCGTATAATACAGGGCTACAAATAACATAATAAAACTTCCGAACAAAAATACAAAATAGACAGTGGCAAGCGGCGTTGAGGATGATACGCCTTCTACATTTGCAAATAATCTGCCGTTGTTAGCCAAATATGCTGTCACCATTTTTCCCTGCGGATATTGATATGTATTATGCACATTCTCAAGTTCAACCGTTTTGCCGTTGTAGTCTACCATAACTTCGTAAAAATCATAGGTCGTGCCGTTTGACCTGTTTTTTACTTGTTTTGTCACTGCGCTTACAACTCGCGCTTCGACCTCCTCATACTCTACATCCTGAGCGTCTACCATAAACCATAACACAACGGTGGTAATTAGGCATACCGCAAAAATGCACCATGAAATGATTGACTTCTTTTTCATAAAAATAAATCCTCCTTTTTCTTACTACTTTTTTTCTCTTTTTTTCCTACAATTAAGTCATAGCTTTCGGCTATCATTCGCTTGATATCATTTTCGGGCACAGTGCCGTCAAGTATAATGGTGTTCCAGTGCTCCTTATTTTGATGCCAGCCCGGTATAACTGCTTCATAGGTCTGACGCCAAAAGTCGCGCCACTCGGGATCAACTTTCACATTTACCCATATATTACCTTCGCGCTTATATACCAATGCAAAAGTCTTCTTGTTCTTTCGATAACGTGCAAGCTGCCAGTTGTCATCATGGAACGGCGCATCCTGATAAACGTTTGGAAAGCTCAGGCAATAAGCCAGCGCTTCTTCTCTTGTTGTCATACACAAAACTCCTTTTTGCACTTGACGTTTGTTCGTTTCTATTTTTTATCATATCAGATTTTTTTAAATGCTACAAGGATTACAAGGAAAGAGCGTTTCCTAATTTCTCAAATACGCAATCGCATCCACTTGAAACAGCAACCCACTACCACGATCTGCAAATTCGGTCTGAATTGACTTGCGTACAGGGTATTTGCCGTTAAATCGTTCTTTAATAATATTTTGCAT
>JAIEDW010000039.1 GCA_029067805.1 Lachnospiraceae bacterium | reverse complement strand
GTCCGACAGCCCTTTTAGAACTGGCGGAGGCTGTCAAAATGGTGAAGGAACATGCAAAAGAATGGTATGTTGATCCGGACAAAATATTAATAGAGGGTTCTTCCGCAGGCGGACATCTTGCCGCTAATTACGGTATGTTCTGGAAAAAAGACTTTTTAGCAGAGAAACTCGGTGTTTCTTCGGAAATGCTTCGTCCCGCAGGCATGATATTAAACTACCCTGTCATTACATCCGGAGAATATGCACACGACGATTCTTTCCGCAAATTATTAGGGGAACGCTATACGGAAATGAAAGACCAGTTATCTTTAGAAAATCAGGTCAATGCAGATACGCCCCCCGCTTTTATCTGGACTACAAATGAAGACCGCTCCGTTCCTGCCGAAAATTCTCTTTTACTGGCTCTTGCCATGCGCAGACAGGGCATTCCGGTGGAACTTCATATGTACACAAAGGGAGGACACGGACTCGCTCTTGCCGATGAAAGAACCATGCATGCAGACGGCAGCTGTATCGAAAAAGAGTGCCAGTCATGGATGATGTTAGCACACACATGGATACAGGAAGTTATTTTAAAGTAGAAAACGCTGCTGAAAAAGAGGGGTTATCCCCTCTTTTTCATTTGAAAATAACAAAACTTCACATCTCCTGAAAAATGCAGCTCCAGATTCACGTTTCTGCTCTCTCCCTCTTTCACAACACAGGAAACCGGTATTTCGACATCCGTATAGACACACGGCCAACTGTTTATCCTTTCTTCGGCATCTTTAATCATGAGAGGTCCCATCACCGGATGGGGCTTTGCTACATAAGTTCGCGTGTCCCCGCTCCAGCTTCCTACGGTTTTGCCGTTTATCAATACTTCAATCTGTGCTCCGTGCCCACTCATCAAGTGAAGTGATATTTCTTTCATGCCCTCTTCAATCTTGCAGTCCCGATAACACAAAACACCTTCTTTCTGTGAATCGAGAAGCGTCGCCGCACTAAAACCGAACTGTCCTTCTGTCAGTACAATATTTTCATACTCATCATAGTGATCCGCCGGTGTTTTTATTTTCAGATTCCGCACGCCTGTTTTCCTGCCCGGAATGGCAATCTGACATGCATTCTCTTTATCTGCGCTCGAGGAACCGGCATAAATCGTGTAACAGCCTTCTTCTACCATAAGGGAACGGCTGATAACGTCATAGAAACGAAATTCCTCTATCGGAACCATTATTTCCACAACTCTGCTCTCTCCCGGCTGTACCGCTTTTATCCTCCTAAAACCAAGCAGTTGTTGTAACGGCTTTTTCACGCGGGAGGCGGGGGCTATGCCGTATACCTGTGCCACCTCGTCGCTGGCTGTACCGCCTGCATTTTTTACTGAAAAAGTAACTTTCAGTGTCCTCTTATCAACAAGCTGTACGGACAGATCAGAATAGGAAAACGCGGAGTACGTAAGACCGTATCCAAACGGATACAATACTTCTCCGTCAAAATAACGATATGTCCTTTTCCCTTTAATGATGTCATAATCATCGATATCCGGAAGCTGCGAATCACTCTCATACCAAGTCATGTTCAAACGCCCTGCCGGTGCATTCTGACCGAATATTGTTTCCGCCATGGCATCGCCCATATCCTGACTTCCCGTAGCGCTCCAAAGAATGGCCGGAAGATTTTTATCCGCCCAGCTAATCGCATAAGGATAGTTGGAAAACAGTATGAGCACGGTATTGGAATTTGCCTCATACACTGCTTTCATTAGTTTCTCCTGCTCCGGCGGCAGCATGATCGTCGAGCGGTCAACTTCTTCTTTAGCATTGATCATCGGATTACAGCCAAGCGCCAATATTACCGTTTTCTGTTCTTTTGCCAGTCGTACCGCTTTATCTGCGCCGGATTCTACGACCTCTATGTGAAAACTGATTTCAGAAAGCGCAATCTCCCTTTGCGCTGCTTTGGCGCTTGCCATTTCGACTCCTACCGTAGGGCCTACCTGTTCGCCGCCTTTCATAGACCAAAGGCTCCCATCTTCTCCTGCCATAACCGGTGAACCGAAACGATTTGTAAGTTGGAAACTGCCATCATCTTCTTCATCCAAATGAAAAACTTCCATAACAAACCAGTCAAAGGTACTGTCCGCTTCCGCTGCAAGTCTGCCTATGTCTTCCGGTTTTGCTTTCCCCGGATAAAATCTTGTATTCATATATTTTCCGCTGCGGACATGACGGAACGCAAAACTGCCTTCTCCCCAGTCTTCTTTAATGAAAACATCCGGTTCATCGCCAAGGTATAACGCCCCATCCGCTGAAACCGCAATTCCTTTTTCTCCGCACCGAAATACAATTTTGTCACGGCCATCTGCAAACGGAATCTCTGCGCTTTTGCATTTTTCCTTCCGTATCTTTTGCAATCCCTGATAAAGCGTTGTCTCACTATATGCCTTGCCGCCATACCAATCCTGATTCCATGCATCGCCAAGCGGTCCGATCAGTGCGATAGAATCAGCAGAATCCAAATCCAGCGGAAGAAAATTTCCTTTGTTTTTTAAAAGCACTATCGCCTCGCGTGATAACTGCTTACATATCTCTCTGCTCTTTTCAGAATTGATATCTTCTTCCGTCACATTGTCATAAGGGTTACAAGGTTCGGCATCATATACACCCAGACGGAGTTTCGTCCGAAACATATTTTTCAGTGCATTATCAATTTCCTCTTCTGACAAAAGATGCAATTCATATGCTTCTCTGGCTGCTGCCTCTACCACCTCGGGATTATCCGACATCGCATCAACACCGGCTTTTACTGCTGCCGCTATTGTCTCGGCATGAAGACCGCAGTAATGATGGAAATTTGCTACCAGTTCCATAGCGCCACCATCGCAAACCGCATGCTTTAACCCATACTGTTTTTTCAGAATATCCCTTACTTCCGTATTCAGCATTCCCGGAATACCGTTGATTTTATTATAAGCGGTCATAACAGCTTCCGCACCGCCTTTTTCAATGGCCCGCCGAAAAGGTTCCAAATAAAACTCATATTTATTACGCGGGTCGATAGACACATTTTTCCAGCCTCTGCCAACCTCTGTATTATTTCCGTAAAAATGTTTGAGAGTTGCCGCTATTCTTAAATAATGCGGGTCATCTCCCTGCATTCCCCTGATGTAGGCAGAAGACATTTCTCCCGTCAGAAAAGGATCCTCTCCATATCCTTCTTCCGTTCTTCCCCACCTCGGGTCACGTTCCATATCGACAGTCGGCGCCCATCGGCTGAGTCCTCTGTCGGGATGACGGTGATAAATGACACGCGCCTCTGTTCCGGTCACTTCGCCTGCTTGTCTGATTAATTCCGTATCCCATGAGGCGCTCATTCCGATAGGCTGCGGAAAAGAAGTCGTCACCTCCGGATCGCCGAGTTTATTTTGGTCATTTCTTGCCTCTACACCATGCGCCGCTTCTCCGCCCACCGACATTGCCGGAATCCCCAGACGCTCCAGATTGGGAACGCTCGAGGCCAGACAGCTTAACTTTTCATCCATTGTCATTGCTGACATAAGCCAGTCCAGACGATCTTCAATTGATAATGATACATCCCAAAATGGAGTCTTTTTCTTTACTTCCATCCAGTAATCCTCCGCTTCATTCTGATTGATCAACATGCTTATAATTGCATAAAGGGTCTAACACCTTTACGATATCAGACCCTTTAAATTTGTTACTTGTAATTCTGTTGAATATTATAGTTCCTTACTGAATCTTCTCTGCAAGGAAAGCTGTCATCTGTGCATTTGCTTCTGCCATACCGTTTGCTTCCAGTTCTGCAACCATAGCCTGCCAGTTTGCATCAAAGTTTGCCTGTCCGCCTGTTACACACTTAACCAGACCAGGCCATGCGATTTCGTTTAAGATATCTACCTGATTGGAAAGATCCTGAGGAATCTGATAAGCCCATAATGCGGAATAAGGAAGCAGTTCAAATTCATCCGGCTGCGGGAAGATATCGATTAACATATCAACACCCCATGCTTCACAAGCTGCTTTCTGCTCTTCATTATACTCATCAATTACAGACTGTCTTGTAACTAC
>JAIEDW010000389.1 GCA_029067805.1 Lachnospiraceae bacterium | reverse complement strand
ATGGTAAATTAGATGATATGGGCGGCAGTGAGAATAATAGTGGAAGTGGTCGGGTTATGGCATTTATCAATGAGCCGACCGGAAGAATTTGCAGTTGGGGAATTCCGCTTGCAGAATGTTATGGTGTACGTCTGCCGATTGATTACAGCGGTGAGATTCCACCACAAATGCTTATGATTGACGTTCCGGAAGCGGAATATATTGTCTTTGAGCATGGACCATTTGATTTTGAGAAGGAAAATCGCAGTGTGGAAGAAAAAATAGAAGCGGCGATGAAATCGTTTGACTATGGCGCTGCCGGCTATTGTCTTGATACAACACCCGGCAGAGTATTTTACTTTTATCACGATTGTGAACGGTTTTGGAAGTATGTCAGACCGGTGCGGAAAATTACTTCTGGAGCAGGATTGTGAACGGTATTGAAAGTATTTCATTGTTTTCTTTCTTACAACATGATAAAATAAACGATAAAGATTATTAGCGTGATATTCCGGCAGTCGGAAAGAAACGCAAGAGAATTATAAAATTTTAACATAAAGGAGAAGAGTAAGATATGAAAACACGTATTGGAATTTTAGGTTATGGAAATCTCGGACGCGGTGTGGAGTGTGCCGTGCGTCAAAATGATGACATGGAGCTTGTGGCTGTATTTACAAGACGCGCGCCCGAAACCGTTTCTATCCTTACAGAGAGCGCTACAGTGTGCAGTGTTGACGATGTGGCAAACTGGAAGGATAAGATTGATGTTATGATTTTATGCGGAGGAAGCGCTACAGATTTGCCGAACCAGACGCCCGAATATGTTAAGTATTTCAATGTAATCGACAGCTTTGACACACATGCGCGCATTCCCGAACATTTTGCGAATGTGGATGCGGCTGCAAAAGAGAATTCACATATTGGTATTATTTCCGTCGGCTGGGATCCCGGAATGTTCTCGTTAAACCGCCTTTATGCAAATGCGATTTTACCCGATGGAAAGGACTATACTTTTTGGGGGAAAGGCGTCAGCCAGGGACATTCCGATGCACTGCGCCGCATTGACGGCGTCAAGAATGCCAAGCAGTACACGATTCCCGTTGACAGTGCGCTTGAGGCTGTCCGCACGGGTAGCAATCCCGAACTCACGACACGCGAAAAGCACACAAGAGAATGCTTTGTCGTATTAGAGGAGGGAACAGATGCCGCGAAAATTGAACAGGAAATCAAGACCATGCCGAACTATTTTGCCGATTATGATACAACGGTTCATTTTATCAGCGAGGAGGAACTGCTTACAAATCACAGCGGAATTCCGCACGGCGGATTTGTTCTTCGAAGCGGCGTAACCGGATGGGACAAGGAAAATAAGCATTTAATTGAGTATAGCTTAAAACTTGACTCTAATCCCGAATTTACGTCAAGTGTGCTTATTGCATATGCACGGGCAGCACACCGCCTCGCAAGCGAAGGACAAAGCGGCTGCAAAACCGTATTCGACATTGCGCCTGCTTATCTTAGCGCAAAGAGCGGAGAAGAACTGAGAGCTTCTATGCTATAAGGCAAGCGACATTCAAAGGACTTATATGCTTTTGCTGTCCTAGAAAGGCGACAGATCACAGTTGAAAATCGGAGAAAGAAACATGAAGAAAAAGATATGGATTCTCTTTGTGATATGTATTTATTTGATAGGCTGCGAAGCAAAAGATCATTCTCAGCAAAATTGTGTAAAAAATGATGAATACCGCAAAATTTTCTATTCTCTTGTATCTAGTGCGGAAAATTCGTCCTTGGATTACAATAAACAGTATGCTTATATTGAAGACATTGGTGATGGACGGGGGTACACAGCGGGGGTTATTGGTTTTACTTCCAGAACAGGGGATTTGCTGGAAGTAATCAATCAATATATCGTATTGAAACCGGAAAATAATGAATTGGAGAAATATGTATCTGCGCTTGAAGCGGTTTATGGTACAGATTCCCATGAAAATTTGGGGGATGCCTTTGTTGCAGATTGGATTAGCGCATCTCATGATCCGGAAATGATAGCCGCTCAGGATTTTGTCGTCGATGAAATGTATTTGAATCCTGCATTAGAGTTTGCCGAAGAAGATGGACTTTGTATGCTTGGGGCATTTATTTATTATGATGCGATGGTGGTGCATGGACCGGGAGAGGATTCAGACAGTTTTGGTGGAATTCGTAAAGCAGCTCAAAAGAATGCAATTACTCCTGCAAAAGGCGGAGATGAAGCGGAGTATTTGCTTTCTTTTCTTGATGCAAGAAGTCTTGTTATGCAAAAGGAGAAAGCACATTCCGACCTATCAAGAATTATAGCACAAAGAAAGTTTATATCCGAAGGCAACTTTACGTTATCGCTTCCGTTGTCGTGGACGATGTACGGCGATGATTTTGAGTTAGAGTGACAAACATCGTAGTTGTGCTGAAGCGCTTCCTGACCTTGTTCGGAATGATTATCTGAATTATATGAATTCCTCTATTTCTGTGTAACCATATCCCCATGAAGCCATTTTCCGCTCAAAAACCGCATCGTAAAGATAATTGCTCTAACAATCCAATCAGCGAACATTCCAATCCACACACCAATTAGCCCAAAGTTGCATACTCTCACAAGAAAGACGCAGAGCGCCACGCGGCAGCACCACATGGTAATGACGGAAACAATCATTGAGAATCGAACGTCGCCTGCCGCTCGAAGCCCGTAGGGGATACCAAATGCGCCTACCCACACCAGCGGTTTTACGATTGTCATTGCTGTGACCATATCAAAGCATAAATCCGCAGCAGCTGGTTCCATGCCGCTAAGCCATGTCACCGGTTTGGTAATTGCAAGCACGAGAAGGCACGACACCAGTACGCCGATTCCCGCGACGCGCATCAGTTTTACGATATAATATTTTGCCTCCTCTGTTCTGCGTGCGCCGATACACTGACCGACTACCGTCACAGATACCTACGCTATTGCTGAAAATGCCGTTTACCAGTTCCAAAATGTCTGTCATTGCCTGTGCTGAGATTACGATTGTTCCCATTGTCGAAACGGTGGATTGAATGGCAAGTTTTCCGAATTGAAACATGCCGTTTTCAATCCCTGATGGAATACCAATTGACATTATTTTAACAATCAACGGCATATTAGGACGGATTTTCAAGTAATCTTTCACGACGATGATTTGCCTTGGCTTTCTTAAATAGTAATAGATCACAATTGTGCTAAAGGCTCTAGACAAAAGTGTCGCAAGAGCCACACCCGCTACGCTCCAATGAAAGACGTAGAGAAAAAATGCATTTCCCGTAACGTTTATCATGTTTGCAAGAATAGATACTTTTGTCGGAAACTTGGAATTGCCCGCCGCCCTGTAGAACGCTGAGCCTGCGCTGAATAACGCCAAAAATGGGTAGGAAATAGCCGTTATCATAAAATAAATCAATGCGTTTTTCATGACGGAATCTTCGACCGTTCCAAAGATCAACCGCAAAAGCCGTTCTCCGCCTAAAATGCAAAATGCTGTAATGGAGAGTGAAATCGCAAGCACCGTAAGCACGACCTGTCCTGCGGCTTTATTGCTTTTCTCTTTGTCCCCGCTGCCGATATATTGCGAACAGATAATTGCCGCACCCGCCGCCATTGCCACAAAGATTTGTATGACAAGGTTGTTGATCGAATCCACAAGTGCAACCGCCGATATTGCTTCGCTTCCAACCGTCGAAACCATCATCGTGTCTGCTAATCCCATAAGGGAATTCAAAAACTGCTCTATGATCATTGGCAAAATCAGCCAAAATAATGTTTTATTGTCAAATAAAATATGTTTCCAGTTAATTTGCTTTTTATCGTATAGTTTCATTTTCAATTGCTTTCATCTTGGTCTGGTGCCTGTCCGTCATGGGCAAGCCATTTACAGTCTGTTATTTCCATATTAGTAAAAGTTGCCTTAAAAGAAGAGTCTTCGGGACTGCAGGCATAAATGCCAAATTGTATTGTTCCATTGCCTTTCCACATATGGCAGATGCGCATTTGATGATAGTTGACACCATCAGTTGAGCACTCGATACAATAGTCATCTTCCCTACGGCTAAGTCTGTACCACATTGATTTGATAGAAGCGTCAATTTCAGTAGTCGCCCAATCGGAATAACCATTATTTGTTACGACACTTCCTAAGTGCTGGAAGCGTTCATTTTCATATTCAATAGAACCCTTTAGCCAGTTTTCACTGTCAAGATACATAACGACGCCACACTGATCAAAGCGATGTTTGCTTTCAAATTCTGTTTTCACAACGAAAGAAAAATATTTTTCATTAGTGCTCATTTGCAAAACGGGTGCATTGTCATTTCTAAAATGATAATAGGTTCTTTGCCATAAATCGGTATGCGGCTTTGTAATGATTTCAATTTTATTTTCCGTGATGTTAGAACTGTCAGGTGTTCTTGTCCATTTTAAATCGTTAATATTAAATTTCATTGTATATTTTCTCCTCGTATTATATAGTCATAGCCACTCTTTACCTTTTCTATAGGTTAGGCTATGCTGTTTAAGATACTGTGG
>JAIEDW010000388.1 GCA_029067805.1 Lachnospiraceae bacterium | reverse complement strand
ATTTTCCAGTGTACAGATCTTGTAATCCTTGGGTTGTGCCTCTGTCACCATAAACTGTTTTTCGTTTTCCTGCGGATGCACATAGATATTTTCCTTATATGACTTTATTTTTCCCTTCAGATTTTTAAAGATAAAAAATGCGCAGGCATCCTTGTAAACCCGTCCGTTACACGCAACCGACGCCGAATTGCTCGTACCCCCTGCAAGGTCATATCCCGCACGGCAGAGATAATCAGACAGCGTTGTAACAGCGCGGACATCCGCCCCCGCCGAGCAGATGTCAAAGCATGCCGTTTTTCCCTTTTCTCCGCCTACTGCGCGCAGGGCATTTTCAAGCCGCTTGATATATTTGATTGGCATGACAGACGCCTGCTCCAAAACATCTGCTACCACTTTAATATTTTCCTTCATTGCGATCACCGTAACGCCTGCATCACAAAACTGCTTGTCCATATACGCTTGTCCGACTCCTCCAATCGATGCGACGCCAGGAAAAGCCTTCTCAATCTCTGCGGCTGTGCGCTCAAGCATATCCTCGCTCGCAACAGAAAAAAACAGCGCTGCGGGTTCTGTAATATTTGCTAAAGCTTCCGCTACATTACCCGTCCGGCTGCTGCCGTGTACTAACTTCATATCCTTATCCTCCGTATTCCAAAAACTTTCTAAATAATAGTATATTTCATTTTGTCAAAATTCTCAATACAAAAAGCAGAAAGGAACCATCGCTTTCGCCATGATTCCTTTTATCATATATATTCTATATGCAATTAAGCCTTTCCGATTGATCCGAACAGCTCCATCTTTGTTTTAACCGTTGCCTTGATTGCCTCTGCGCCGGGAGCAAGCAATTTACGAGGGTCAAATCCCTTTCCTTCCAAGTCCTTACCTGCCTCAACATACTTACGTGTAGCTTCCTGGAATGAAAGCTGACACTCTGTGTTTACATTAATCTTTGCGACACCGAGAGAGATTGCTTTCTTGATCATATCCTCAGGAATGCCTGTACCACCGTGAAGAACAAGAGGCATAACACCGGTCTTCTGCTGGATAGCATCCAATGTTTCAAAGCTTAAACCTGCCCAGTTTGCAGGATATTTTCCGTGAATGTTTCCGATACCTGCTGCGAGCATGTCTACGCCCAAATCTGCAATCTGCTTGCACTCTGC
>JAIEDW010000387.1 GCA_029067805.1 Lachnospiraceae bacterium | reverse complement strand
GAAAATCTGAAGCTGGTGCAGAGTACGAGTCCGAGTTATCTGCTTATGATTTCGCTTGACTGTGCACGATATGAACTGGCAATGCACGGCAGAGAGATGTATCAAAAGGCGGCAGAACTTGCGGCATACGCGCGTATGAAAATCAATGCGATAGAAGGATTTGCGTGTCTGGAAATGATGAAATCTGACGCGGCGGATTCTACAAGACTTGTGATATCGGCACGTGAACTCGGGATTTCGGGGTTCGCACTGGATGAGATGTTGTTTTCACAATACCATGTAAATGTGGAACTTTCGGACCACGAAAATGTGCTTGCGATTGTGACGTATGCAAACGAAAAAGAGGAGTTGGACAGGTTGATTTATGCATGTAGCAGTATTGGCGCGGAGTACGGTGGTAAGGATAAAAAAAATAAACAGAAAAATGACATTGGTGTCATAAAAAAACAACTGTGTTTTTCGTCGCTTCCCGAACAGTGTATGACACCGCGGCGGGCATATTTTTCGAAAAAGAAGCGCATTGCGTGGCAGGAGGCTGTAGGAGCTGTTTCCGGGCAGGTGATAGCGCCGTATCCTCCGGGGATTCCTGTTATTTATCCGGGGGAGAGGATTAGCCGGGAAGCATGGGAATATATAGAATGTTTTCGCAGGGACGGCAGACATATTCACGGAGCAAATCGGGACGGGGTGCTCGATTCGATTCAAATAATAGAATAAATAGCGTGTGCCTGCGCACACGCATTAAGAGAATGCTGCGCATTCTCCCTAACTCCCACTATTGATGGCGCAATTTTTTATAGTATAAAATATAAATATATGTAAAGAATAACCATATAAACTGACGGGAGGACATGACAAAGTCGTCATGGTTATTTTTTATGGCAAATGCAGTGTTGTATATTATGGCAAAGCAAAACGTAGTTGCGCAAAAAAACGATGTGGAGCTCGCGGATGTGGCAAGTGTTTACTGTGAGGACGAAACGGTACGTGCAAAAGCAGAGGCAATGAAAGTGCATCGTTTCAAAAAGGATGGAGCTCCTAGAGTTGTCATAAGTATTATGAAAGTGATAGAAGAGCTCACAAAGCTAAATCCTGGGATTACTGTGGAAAGCATTGGAGAAACGGATATCATTATCGAAACGGCGTCTTTTCAAAAAGATACGCAGGGCAGCAAAAAGGGCTTCAAGGAGTGGGTAAAAGTTGCGTTCGTGGCGTTAATCTGCTTTTTCGGTTCGGGATTTACTATTATGGCATATCACAATGATATCGGCATATCGCAGGTTCTCGGGCGTATCTACGAGCTTGTGACAGGGAAGGCTTCTGACGGCTGTACAATCCTTGAGGTGGCGTATTCAATAGGACTGGCAACGGGAATTGTCGTATTTTATAATCATATCGGCGGAAAGCGTATCAGTCCCGATCCGACACCGCTCGAAGTGGAAATGCGAAATTACGAGCGCGATGTCAATCAGGCGATTGTGGAAATCAGTGAAAGAGTGGGAAAGGAAGAGGATGCAGGCTGATGTTGTTAAAAACAATATTAATGTGTGTAATGGGATTTAGTTTTGGAATTCTTGTATCGGCAGGGGTTTTTACGGTACTTTTTGTGGTGGGACTTGTGCCGCGCTTTGCGGGAAAGACAAACACCGCAAGGTGTGAGGTTTTCTATGAAGAGTGCATTATTTTCGGCTCACTGATCGCCTGCTTTTTCAGTGTCTTTCCAATCACCGGCAGTCTGGGGAAATTTATGACACAAGCGTCATTTTTATGCACGCTGCTTTTGGTTGTCATGGGGATTTTTGCCGGAATTTTTATAGGATGCCTTGCAATCGCGCTTGCGGAAGTTCTTGACGGCATTCCGATTTTTGCGCGGCGTGTTCAGTTAAAAATGGGACTTGATATTGCAATTTTTTCAGTGGCGATTGGCAAGGTGATCGGTTCGCTGATTTATTTTATTAAGGGTGGTTTTGAACCTTAGGGGATTATGGATTGATAGAAAGGAAAGGGGATTATCATGGAAAAACAGCAGAAAATTCAGGAATATCAGGAGTATGTAAAGCAGAATTCGCCAAAGACAAACTTGCCGCTTCAAATGGCAAAGGCGTTCGTGATCGGCGGCGTTATATGCTGCGTAGGACAGTTTATCGTAAATGTAGCCACGAATCGGTTTGGTCTTGACAAGGAAACTGCCGCGGCGTGGTGCTCTATGATTTTGATACTCATGAGTGCGTTGCTTACCGGTTTTAATCTCTACGGCGGGATCGTAAAATGGGGTGGTGCGGGAGCATTGGTTCCGATTACAGGATTTGCAAATTCTGTCGTGTCCAGTGCGATCGAATATAAATCCGAGGGACAGGTTTTTGGCGTTGGCTGTAAGATTTTTACGATTGCGGGTCCTGTGATTTTATACGGAATCTTTACAAGCTGGTGTCTTGGCTTGTTGTACTGGATTGCAAAAGCGATGGGAATGATGTGATGCGGCAGGCAGTTGACGAACGAAAAAAAGCATAGTATGATAAAAGACAGTGAAAATACAAGGGAACAGAAGAGAAAAGGAGGAGAATGCAAATGAAAGGCAGTCAAAGAAAAGGTTCGTTATTTTTATGTATGATGTTGTTTGTGGCGATGACGCTTGTGGCTGTGGGGTGTGGCGATACTCCAAAAGATACGATTTCGGATACGGCAGCTACACAGGAGGGAACACAGGTTACAGAGCAGGCGCTGGGAGAGGGAAATACAAAATTTACCTTGATGGTCACAGATAAAGAGGGAAACGAAACTGTGTTTGAAATCCATACTGATCAAGAAACCGTGGGGGAGGCTTTGACAGAACTGGAACTGATTGACGGAGAGCAAAGCGCATATGGTCTTTACGTAAAGACCGTCAACGGTATCACTGCGGATTATGACAAAGATGGCGTATATTGGGCATTTTACATCAATGATGAATATGCTTCCACGGGTGTTGATTCGACGACAATCGTTGAAACAGACCGTTACGCCTTTCGGCTTCAATAGATATGAAACTTACAATTAGAGAGATTGCCGTTTTTGGAATGCTTGGCTCTGTGATGTATGCTTCCAAGATCATTATGGA
This sequence comes from Lachnospiraceae bacterium, assembly GCA_029067805.1. Classification (GTDB taxonomy): domain Bacteria; phylum Bacillota; class Clostridia; order Lachnospirales; family Lachnospiraceae; genus COE1. Next base: position 5,011 of record JAIEDW010000387.1, on the reverse strand, counting down.
GCTGTTTCCGAACATCCATCTGATTGGCGTATTTACAATCGCATTTACGATTGTATATCGAAAAAAGGCGTTGTATCCCATTTACACTTATGTTATTTTGAACGGTATTTTTTGTGGATTTGCAGCGTGGTGGATTCCGTATTTATATGTGTGGGCTGTTTTATGGGGAGCGGTTATGCTCCTTCCGCGGCATATACCAAAAAAAGTTCAGCCGCTTGTCTATATGGCAGTCTGCGCGGCACACGGCTTTTTATTCGGCACTTTGTATGCACCGGCACAAGCGATACTTTATGGCTTAAGTTTTTCGAAAATGATTGCATGGATCGTTGCGGGATTGCCGTTTGACTGCATACACGGAATCAGTAATTTTTTTTGCGGAATATTGATATTACCAATTGTTTATGCCTTGCGGCTTGCGGAAAAGAATACCGCATAAAAATTCGGATATAAAAATAACGGACAGTACATTTTGTGCACTGCCCGTTATTTTTTCGTTTATAAATTATTTAATGCTGATGTTAGAGAATTTTGCAGTACTTAAGTTGTCAATATCATTTGCAACCTTGTTTCCGTCAACCGCAAAACCGATAAGAACGTCCTGTCCCATAGGGATTTCGGCAGAACCGATCAGCTTCCAGGCTTCGTTTGTATTGTTTCTTGCATAGCCTGTAAATACGTTGCCTTTACGCTCAAGTTTGAGCCAGATGCCATTTGTGACAGACTTGTTATCCTTGACCGTTCTGAAATAGAAGTCCTCTACAAGCGGGATGCCCGCCTTTGCAGCGCTGTCTTTTGCATCAATTGTTTCTGTCAGAGCACTCATTTCGCCTGCCTTGTTGACCGTGAGCGCTTCACCGCTGTCGCTTGTAACCGATGTAGCGCCTCTGTTTGCAAGGTATACAGCCCATGTCGTGTCCTCTGAATCAGGATTGCCTTCGTTAATCTTTGTATTCTGCTTTACAAGGGACATTGACAGGAAAGCAGCGTTGGCATTTGCGGCGGTACTCTCTCTGATCATAAGACCGTTATCGATATGGTTGTCAATTGCTGTCACATCCGTAAGCTTTGCGATGATTGTTCCGTCGCCGCTCAGTCCTTTGTATACATAGTGGAAATCATCCGTAGTCGCATCGGCAGGAGCACCGTTAACAGAGCCTTCTGATTTACCAATCTTTCCAGCGCCTTTTACGGTAAGAACTCCTTTTTCCAGAGAAGCGGAACCTGCAACACCCGGGGTACCGATGTCAACGCTCTCGTAACCTGCGGTGCCTGCGGTACTGTTTACATGAATTTGTGCGGCGGTAGCCTGTGTAGCGGTACCATTGTTGTCGTATGCTCTTGCGGAGATGAAATAAGTTCCATCTGCAAGACCGCTCATATCGCACATATAAGGAGCCTGTGTAGCGGTTGCAATGAGTTTGCTTCCGTTATAGAATTCCACTTTTTCAATTGTGCCGCCGTTGTTTGCTTCAGCAGCAGCGCCTATGATAATGGCATCTCCTGTATTGTATTGCGTGTTATTGGCAACAGTCAGCATGACAGTCGGATTGTCAGCAACTTTATGCTCGTCTACGATGCTGTTAAAATAGTTTTCAACATTAGAGCGTCCGTTCTTTGCGATTGCTTTCGCATCGGCTGCGTTTGTCTTGTCTAAACCAAGCAAATCTTCATAGAAGTCCGGCATACCGTCCATATCTGTGTCATATCCGTCTTCTCTTACAGAAGTGGCACATGCATATCCGCCAACCTCGTCCTCTGTGTTGATGAAGCGTCCTGTATTGGTTCTGACTTCCTGTATCACGCGCGCGTCCTGTGCATCACGCTTAGGATAGGTAGCGCCTGCCTGATTTAATACCTTGGCAAAACTGTCCTCTGCGCTTTCCATATCTTTCTCCAGCGGGAAGTCACAAGCCTTTGTCGGCATAAAGGAAGTGCCGCCGATCGTGGTTGTATACTGTTTTCCGGAGAGAACGGTCCAGTCGGGAGCAGTGTTTATAACACCGGTTTTTTTGCCATCGCCTGAGTTATTGGCAGAAATTTTTTCATTTTTTACGGCGCCGTCATACAATACGTTTCCGTTTACATAAAATCCACCGTATTTTTTGCTCTCGCCGGGCTTTGCAATGACTTTTGAAATGTCATCTCTAGAACCAACACCGCTGATCATGTAGTTATTCATGTAGTTTGTAAGTTGCCAGCCGCCGCCGTGTACAACGTTAAAACCATAGTTATAGATAACGTTGTTGCTTACCTGTGTGGTAGCGCAGTATCCATATGATTCACCTGCGGATTCCTTTGTAGGATCACCCATAGAGCCGCCGCCCATACGCGGTTCGCGCGAGGTGTGGTTTGCCATCAGATTGTGGTGGAAGAGGACATTGTCACCGCCGAAGATTCCGCCGTATCCATGACGTCCCTTTGTGTGACCGGATATGGTAAGACTTTCATAAATCATACAATACTGTACGGTACCGTCTTGCCCGCGGTAGGTAGAAAGTGTTTCATCCGTATTCCAACTGAATGAACAGTGATCCAGAATAAAAAGTTTGTTGTCGCGTCCCCAAAGTGCGTCCATGGAGTCGCTGCCGTTTAATACGTTCTTTGCGCCCGGACGGAAACGCATATATCGGATGATTAGATTTTCGGAATTGCTGATGTTTGTCTGATATCCCGTAATCGTAATGCCGTCGCCGGGAGCAGTCTGACCTGCGATCGTTACATTTTTCACATCTCGGAATGAGAGGTCGCTCTTTAGGTCGATGATGCCGCCAACATTGAATACGATCATTGCGCCGCCGTTTGCTTTTGCAACTTTTTCGATGCCGTAGCGTAGCGTACCTTCGATTGGCGTACCGTCTTTTCCGTAGTCCTCAAGAGAGGTAACGACATAGGTGTCGTATCCGCGTCCGCCTGTTGCGTACTGTCCGCCGCCCTCTGCCGAGTCAAATGCGAGGACTTTTTCTGCGGCATTTGCTGTTGTTGGCAGAGTGGGAGATGCCATGCCTGTCAGGATCATTGCGCCCGCAAGTGCGATCGCAATCGGTTTTTTCATGTTTTTCCATGCTGTCATTTTAAAAATCTCCTTTCGTTTATAAAATAAATTTTTGGTTTAATGAAAGCTCTTAACCCAGTTGATAAGAGAATCATGATGCGTATTGTTGTACACGTCGTTTCTCATCTGCTCGGTGACATGTCCTTTCTTTTCCATAATGGCAAGAATTGCCTCCTGGAGTCCCGCAATCTGTCCGTGCTTAAAGTCTTCACTCGGTTCAACGGAAACAGGGAGTGAAGAAGTTGCATTTGGCGAAACCGCATTTGACGAAACCGTGTTTTCGCTGGAAACAGGAGCTTGCGTTGTCTGAGCAGAATTATTGTCAGTTTCCGGTTTGCCGCTTTCCTCACAAACCGCATCCGTGATATCAAGTGCGACAGGCTGTTTGTCAAATTCTTCACAAACCGTATTATCCGTTACGGGTAGCCAGATATCGCCCGAATTTGCCGTTACATTTACGCAGATCGTTCCGTTGACAACCGATACATGCTGTCCCGACAGCGCACCCACATATTCCGCTGCAGAGCCGTTTACCGCGAGTGTCATTGTGTAGTCGCTGTCATCGTTATTGACCGTAGCAACGGCACATTCTCCGTTGTATGTACGTGAAAACGCATACTGGCGGTTCATCAGCAAAAGTTCCTTGTAATCGCCATAGCAGAGCGCCTTTGAACACTGACGCGCCTTTCCGAGCGCCGCGATAAGTTTTGTGAACGAATTGTCCGCAAGAGCGTTTTTGTAGTCCTCATAGGACAGCGCGGGGCGCAGAGATGCGTCGGAAAACTTCTCTTTTTTTCCGTCAATTCCGAATTCCGAGCCGTAGTATATGGACGGAATGCCGGGGAGCGTGTATAAAAGGACATGAGTGGGTGCATAGTGCGCTTTGTTGTTCAGCTTTGTATAGATACGCTCCACATCATGGTTGTCCACAAAGTTGTAAAGCCGGAAACCGTTGGGGTTGCTTCCGCCCAAATCATAAAGACGCTTTACGGTGTGCGCGATCTCAAAATAGTTGTGATCGTTGTGACCGGAATAGAGTGCTTTGTGGAGATGATAGTTTGTCACGGAATGCAGTGTGCCCTCGTTTACCCAGCGCGAATAATCGCCGTGAATAACTTCCCCCATAAGCCAGAAATCGGGTTTTACTTCGTTTGCGACACCGCGCAGAGCTTTCATAAAGTCGAAGTCAAGTACATCTGCCGCGTCAAGTCTTATGCCGTCCACGTCAAATTCTTTTACCCAGAAACGAATGACATCGCAGATATAATCTTTTACGGCAGGGTTTCTCTGGTTTAATTTTACCAGAAGATTATAACCGCCCCAGTTTTCATAACTAAAGCCATCGTTGTATTCATTGTTGCCGCCGAAGTTTACATTGCAGTACCAATCACGGTATTGGGAACCTTCGCGTTTTTCTTTCAGATCCCGAAATGCAAAAAAGTCGCGTCCTGTGTGATTAAATACACCGTCAAAGATTACCCGTATGCCAGCTTCGTGACACTTTGCAACATAATTTTTCAAGTCTTCATTGTCACCAAGTCTGCTGTCCAGTTTTTTGTAGTCTGTGGTTTCATAACCGTGTCCAACGGATTCGAACAAAGGACCGATATAGATTGCGTTACATCCGATATCCTTGATATGCTGTATCCACGGGATCAGATTATTTAAACGGTGGACAGGCGCTTCGTAAGCGTTTTCTTTCGGAGCGTCTGCCATTCCAAGCGGATAGATATGATAAAAGACCGCTTCGTCATACCAAGCCATTCCAAATTCCTCCTTTTATTAAAAATAATTCTTCCATAATATTTTAACACAAAATGAAATGACATGCATCAAAAATTATGATATTATATAAAAAGGATAAGATTGATGAGGTGAAAAACATGGAATATTTCTTTAATCAAAAGATTGCAAGAAATATGGCGCTGCTCTTAAATACGGTTTTTTTGTGCATGCATA
>JAIEDW010000386.1:4897-8105 GCA_029067805.1 Lachnospiraceae bacterium | reverse complement strand
TTTTTAACGCTTGGTGACCCCACCATATATGCAACCTATATCTATCTTCATAAAAAAATAGAAGCGATGGGCTACGAAACCCAAATCATAAGTGGAATACCATCATTTTGTGCCGCTGCCGCAAGACTTAATATTCCTTTAGCAGAACAATCACAAGAGCTGCACATCATACCAGCGTCCTACCAATCCGAGGAAGCCCTAAATCTTTCCGGAACAAAAATATTCCTCAAAATAGGAAGCAAAATGAAATGGTTAAAGGAACGGCTTAACAATACAAATAATCATATATACACAGTAGAAAATTGCGGAATGCCAAACGAACGCATATCTATCTCCGCAGAAAAAATGGATGAAAAATCCGGCTATTATACGCTTGTGATTGTCAAAAGTGAAGAACAATAATCAATAAAGAAACGGAGTACCAATATGGCAAAAAAATTTTATGCAGTAAAAGTAGGAAAGATCCCCGGCATTTATGAAACATGGCCAGACTGTCAAAATCAAATCAACGGATATTCTGGTGCAGTCTACAAAGGCTTTGCGACAAAGGAAGAAGCCGCTGCCTTTATCAGTGGCGAATCCGATATATCTAAAACACCGGAAGAAATAGAAGAAACACAAGCTGTCGCCTATGTGGACGGAAGCTACGATGCGACAACAAGTGCCTTCTCCTACGGAATGGTACTTTTTCACAACCAAGAGGAATACCATTTTTCTGAGAAATACACTGACACCGAGTTGGCACAAATGCATAATGTTGCCGGAGAAATCAAAGGCTCCGAGGCGGCGATACGTTATTGTCTGGAGCATAACATCGAAAGCATCACAATCTATCACGATTACGAGGGAATTGCCAAATGGTGTAACGGGGAATGGCAGGCAAAGAAGGAAGGAACAATTGCGTATGCGAATTTTTATAAAGAGGCGAGCGCAAAAGTGCGCATACAATTTGTGAAGGTAAAAGGTCATTCCGGCGATAAGTACAATGACCTTGCGGACAAACTGGCCAAAGAAGCGCTTGGCATCTAGACACACACCGCTTTGTTTGTTGTCTTTTTATGCCGGATTTGATAAAATGGAACCAATATTCATAGAACATAGTACGAAGCGGAAAAAATTAAAAGGTATCGAAGTTTATGGAGAATCAAGTTGGCAAAAATAAAAATACAAAAGTCATTCTTTTGATAACGCTGTTTCTCGCAATGATTGGAATTGCCGCTATTTTCATGCAGTATAAGATGCGGGAATTGCTAAACAGTTATATGGAAAAACAGGTTGCGATACAGGCGGCGCTTCTGGCGGGACAGATTGAGGAGCGGGTTGACGCCGAACAGGCGCGGCTGGAGGCTATGGCGGAATATATCCGGCAAAAGGGCATGGACGATAGCGGTATGCAAAACGATACACCGGAAATGCTCGTGTCGGAGTTTGCCCAGTTGGATAAACGAGAACAAGTGTTCTTTGGGCTGCTGGAACCTGACGGAAATGCCGTATACGGTGAAAGCCTGGATTTTTCCGCGTTTCCGGGAATTTCGGAATCGTTTTGCGGAAATACGACCGTGTGCTATCATGAGCAACAGGGACTGCTTTTTACGACACCTGTTTACAGTGGCGGTAATGTTAAGTATGTGCTTTACAAGTTGTATGATGAGAGTATCCTCTCCGACGTGCTTGGAGTCGCGTACTATAACGGAGAGGGCGATACCATGATTGTGGCAAGCGATGGAACAGTAATTGTTCCGTTTACACAGGAGGAAAATTCTTTTGATGCTGCAGAAACGATTGCACTTCACAGTAATATCGAGGAAAAGTTAAATGCGGCGACATCAGCGGCAGCTTACAGCAAGGATAAAAACGGGAGAAACTATGTGTTTGTGTCGCAGTTGAAATTCGCTAGAATGTACCTTGTCGGTATTGTGCCGCAAAGCGTTGTGACAGAAGGCATGACGAATATTATCCTGTTGGTATTGTTGGTGTTTGGATTGCTGCTGTTGTTGATCGCGATGGGGATTGTCTATTCCCTAGGCGCGGAGGAAAGGGTAAAAGAGCGCGAGCAGTTGCGGGAAGCAAAGGCAGCCGCGGAGAACGCCAATCGTGCCAAGAGCGAATTTCTTGCAAATATGTCACACGAAATCCGCACACCGATCAATGCGGTTATGGGCATGAACGAAATGGTCTTGCGGGAATGCAAGGACGAGAATATTAGGGAGTACGCGCAGAATATTGACAGCGCCAGCAAAAATCTGTTGTCCTTGATCAATGATATACTGGACTTTTCCAAAATCGAATCCGGAAAAATGGAGATTGTGGAAGTGCCTTATCATTTCAGTTCGCTTTTAAATACGGTTGTCAACATGATTGAAATCAAGGCAAGGCAGAAGGAACTGGCATTTCACATTGAGGTTGATGAGATGATGCCCGATGAACTTTTGGGAGATGAAGTAAGGATTCGTCAAGTGATGGTAAATATTTTAAACAATGCTGTCAAGTATACAAGAGAGGGAAGCGTTTCGCTCAAGATCGCGGGAGAAAAAACAGCAGAGCAAAAGCTGCTTTTGCGCATTGTCGTTTCCGATACCGGCATCGGTATCCGTGAGGAGGACCGCGACAAATTGTTTCAGAACTTTCAGCGGCTTGACATTCAGAAAAATCGCAGCGTGGAGGGAACGGGACTTGGGCTTGCGCTTACAAACCGTCTGATTGCGCAAATGAACGGAATGATTACTGTGGACAGCGTGTACGGCGCCGGCTCTACCTTTACGGTCTGTCTGCCACAGGGCATTGAGGGAAACGACTGCGTCGGAGATTTTAAAGCGAAATATAAGATTTATATGAAGAATAAACAGGAGTATCATGAGAGTTTTGTCGCGCCCGACGCACAGATTTTGGTCGTGGATGACAATGACATGAATCTTCTTGTTGTGAAAAGCCTGTTAAAGCAGACACAGGTGCAGGTTACGACCTGTTTAAGCGGAAAAGAATGTCTGAAACGGATTTGCCAAACGCACTATGACGTGATACTGCTCGACCACATGATGCCTGAAATGGACGGTATTGAAACACTGCATCAGGCGAAAGCGGAACAGGAAAGTCTGTGTAAGGATACTCCGTATATTGCGTTGACTGCGAATGCGATTCTCGGTGTGCGCGAAATGTATCTAAGCGAGGGATTTGACGATTATTTAAGCAAACCGATTAACATACAGGA
>JAIEDW010000386.1:0-4797 GCA_029067805.1 Lachnospiraceae bacterium | reverse complement strand
AGGAGCAGAATATGTCATACACTGCATTATACAGAAAATTTCGTCCGGATATCTTTGCGGACGTAAAAGGTCAGGACCATATCGTTACGACCTTGCGCAATCAGATAAAAGCAGACAGAATCGGACATGCCTACCTTTTTACGGGCACAAGAGGGACGGGGAAAACCACTATAGCGAAGCTTTTTGCAAAGGCGGTAAACTGCGAAAATCCGACGGATGGCAGTCCGTGTGGCGAGTGTAGGAGCTGTAAGACCATAGCGTCGGGCGCAAGTGTAAATGTTATCGAGATTGATGCCGCTTCCAACAACGGCGTGGATAATATTCGTGAAATTGTTGACGAAGTGTCGTACTCGCCCGTGGAGGGAAAATATAAGGTCTATATCATCGACGAGGTGCATATGCTCTCGATAGGCGCTTTCAATGCGTTGTTAAAAACCTTGGAGGAGCCGCCTTCTTACGTGATTTTTATCCTTGCAACGACAGAAGTGCACAAGATACCGATTACGATACTTTCGCGTTGTCAGCGTTATGATTTTAAGCGCATAACGATAGAAACCATATCTGATCGTCTGCGCGATTTGATGGAAAAGGAACAAGTCAAAGTAGAGGAAAAGGCGCTTCGCTATATTGCAAAGACTGCAGATGGTTCCATGCGTGACGCGCTCAGTCTGCTTGACCAGTGTATCGCGTTCCACTTCGGAGAAGAACTTACCTATGACAAAGTGTTGGACGTGCTGGGCGCTGTGGACACGGAAGTATTTGCAAGACTGCTTGATCTGATCAGAGCGCAGAATGTCACAGGCTGCATTTCCCTGTTGGAGGAGGTCGTGATGCAAGGGCGTGAACTGACACAGTTTGTCGCCGATATCACTTGGTATCTAAGAAATCTGCTGCTTGTAAAAACCTCGGAGAGCGATATCGAGGATGTCATCGACGTGTCAAACGACAACCTTGCCCGATTAAAGGAAGAAGCGGATGCGATGGACGCGGAGGAAATCATGCGCCAAATTCGGATTTTCTCAGAGCTTTCGGGACAGATAAAGTATGCCACGCAAAAACGTATCTTAATAGAGATGACACTGATAAAGTTATGTAAACCTGCGATGGAAACGACAAACGACGCGGTGGTGGCGCGTGTGAAAGATTTGGAAGAAAAAATGGAAAAGGGGATTGTGCAGACAGCCTCAGTTGCGATACAATCAACACAGGCGGCAAACGGGAACGCAGTAGCGCCGTCAAAGCCCGAACTGCCCAAAGCAATCCCCGAGGATGTCGAGCGGATTGTGAAAAACTGGCATTCAATCGTTGCACAGGCCCAGCAGCCGTTAAAAACACATCTGAAAAAAGCTCGTTTGAGCTTAGGAGGCGATAATCGCCTTATGGTTGTGATCGGCGACGGCGTAGCGTACGACTATCTAAGCGATGCAGAGAACCATAAGCATTTGGAGGATATGATATCCAATTTCATTCAAAAGGAAGTGTCCCTTCAAGTGCAGAGTATGGCACAGGGAAGCCGTTTTGAGGAAACCTATGTTGACCTTGAGCAGATTATCAGCCGGGAAATCAACATGGAAATAGAGGAAGAGGAAGCGTGAAACATTTCAACAAGAAAGGAGTATTGTTAAAATATGGCAAAGCGAGGAGGATTTCCGGGAGGAATGGGAATGCCCGGAAACATGAACAATTTAATGAAACAGGCACAGCGTATGCAGCGCCAGATGGAGGAAGGACAAAAGGAGCTTGAAACAAAGGAATTTACAGCTGCATCGGGCGGAGGAGCTGTAGAGGTTGTCGTTTCCGGCAAGAAAGAGATTTTAAAAGTAACACTCTCTGAGGAGGCAGTGGATCCCGATGATATCGAAACGCTTCAGGATATGATCGTTGCAGCCGCAAACGAGGCGCTGCGTCAGGCAGAGGAAGCAAATAATGAGTTGATGGGTAAAATGGCGGGAGGACTCGGAGGACTGCCGTTCTAATGGAACTGTATAGCAAATATATCAATCAATTAATTGAACAGTTTTCCAAACTTCCCGGCGTGGGAAGCAAGTCTGCGCAAAGACTCGCGCTGCATCTGATCAATATGCCGACAGAGCATGTAGAACGCTTTGCGCAGGTCATGATCGACGCGAAAAAAAATATTCATTACTGCAATACCTGTTATACACTTACGGACAGCGAAACGTGTCCAATCTGTATGAATGAAAAACGCGATCATACAACCATTATGGTTGTCGAAAATATACGCGATCTCGCTGCCTATGAAAAGACTGGAAAATACGACGGGGTCTATCATGTGCTTCACGGTGCGATCTCGCCGATGCTTGGCATCGGTCCGAACGACATCAGACTAAAGGAGCTGATAAAGCGCCTGGAAGGCGATGTCAATGAGGTGATCATTGCGACAAATTCCAGCCTGGAGGGGGAAACGACGGCGATGTACATTTCAAAGCTGATCAAACCGACAGGGATTAAAGTGACGCGTATTGCAAGCGGAGTGCCCGTAGGCGGTGACCTTGAGTGCATTGATGAAATGACACTTCTGCGAGCACTGGAGGGAAGAACAGAACTTTAAATATGACATGTGTGTCATAAATATATATAAGAAAGAAGGATAACAAAATGGCAGTAACAAGCAAAAACTTCGGCAATGCGCCGGACGGAACGGCGGTAATGCTCTATACCATCAAAAACGACAATGGTTTTACCGCGGAGGTCACAAATTTCGGAGCGATTCTTGTCAATCTTTTGGTACCGGATAAGGACGGGGCGATAGCAGATGTGGTTCTTGGGTTCGACAGCGTGGACGGCTATTTCGCAAACGGCTCTTTCTTTGGCTCGACAATCGGTCCAAGCGCAAACCGTATTGACAATGCAAGTATAGAGATCAATGGAGCAACGTATCAGCTCAAGGTCAATGACGGCACGAACAATCTTCACAGTGACGAAGCCCTCGGCTATCATAAAAGAGTGTGGAATGCCGAGCCAAAGAATGACTGCGTAGTATTTACATTGGAAGACAACGCTTCAATGGGATTTCCGGGCAATAAAAAAGTTCAAGTGACATACACAGTTACGGACAAGAACGAGCTGAAAATAGAGTATGATGTGACAAGTGATCAGCCAACACTGATTAATATGACAAATCACACCTACTTTAATCTTTCGGGTCATGATTCGGGAAGCATCGAGAAACACAAACTTTATATTGATGCGTTCCACTATACACCGGTCTATGAGCGCCTCATTCCGACAGGTGATCTGGTACCCGTAGAAGGTACGCCGTTTGATTTTCGAATCATGAAGACCATCGGTGATGACATTGACGCAGACGACATACAGCTTACATATGGACAAGGCTATGACCACAACTATGTGATTGATAATTATGACGGAAGTGTCAGAAAAATAGCAGAGGTTGAGGACCCTGTATCGGGCAGAAAAATGGCAGTGTATACAGACCAGCCGGGAGTTCAGTTCTATGCGGGAAACTGTATTGCGCCGGAAACCGGAAAAGAAGGCGCAGCATACAAGAAAAGAAGTGGATTATGTCTGGAAACACAGGCTTTCCCCGATTCAATTCATCAGTCGCACTTCCAAGATGTCGTTTATGGTCCCGAAAGACCGTATCGCACGACAACAATCTATCAGTTCTATAATTAAAAAAGCTGCTTGATAAAAGTCCCACGTATTTGTGGGACTTCTGACTTGTTTTGACAAAATCCTCGCCGAAAGCGTGCTATACTCAAACAAATAATACGAGGTAATACGCTTCGGAATGGAGGAAAATATGGACAAGCAGGCAATCAATATACCAGTAAACGCCCGGACTGTGGGCAATGCAAAGCATATTTTTGAAGGCATCTATGTGCTTTATTTGGAAGATTACGTACATACATTTATCAAAAAACTTTTATATGACGAACAAGAGTATGATGATATGCTCGGCGTTTCTGTCTGCATGTATGGCAGCAGTTTTGAAAAGGATTCACAAAATATCATGGTAGTATCCGGAGCGGTTCTCTCCGAGCAGGCAGAAAAAAATAATTTTCCGAAAGAATCAAAACTGTGTACGGCGCTTGTAAAACTGAACAAGGACAGAGGCATACGCTTTGAAATCAGCATCAACGGCACAAAGGTCATTCTTGACGATTTTTATATTTATTATGATCAAAACGAAGAAATGCAGAACTATCTGATCGAATGGAACAGCAGACAATATGAGCATCAGACGACGAAAACGGGACGCCGCATCCCGACGGACAGTGCCGCGAAGCTTGGCAGATTGGCACAGGCATACAATAAAGAGTCGGCTAGAGTCAGCCTTGTATGGGGCGCGATGAATGTACTGAGTTTAAGTCTTGTCGTGTGCGTTATCGCATACGGGATCATTTCGCTGAATAGTTACGGGAAAATGCAGAGTATGCAGGAAAGCATTGACTATTGTATGACATTCGTGTCAGAAAATATGGAAAAAAATAATGAGGAGGCTGCGGCAGCGGTCGCGCGGCAAAAGGAGCAAGCCGTGGAAATGCCGACACAGCAGCCGATTGAAACGCCAGTTGCGCAAACGGTACAAGAGCCTGTTTTACAGCAAGAGGCGGAGGCTCGGGAACCGGAAGCGCAGGAGCCGGAAACGCAGCAGCCGATACAGAGCATCAATACTGATATCCCGCAGTATTATGTGGTGCAGCCAGGGGATACTTTGGGAAACATCTGCCGCAATCTCTATGGAGATTATTCGCGCATAGAGGAAATCTGTGAATTGAATAATCTGGAAAATCCCGATAATATTCTTTA
>JAIEDW010000385.1:6306-9626 GCA_029067805.1 Lachnospiraceae bacterium | reverse complement strand
GGTGACGAGCGGGGACTGGAAACGGCGCTTGGAATCGGAGAAAATGTGCTGCGCCTTTTGGACACGCCAATGTATGCGCAGGTCGGTGAGGTAAATGCGCGGGAAACGGGCTGGGCACTCCGGTCTTTAACAGCGCTTTATGTAGAAACAAACGACAAAAAATGGCTTGCGAAAGCGGACAAGATTATTCAGGATTTTAAGGTGTGGGGTGAGCAGTATGATGGTGACTGGCTTGCGCCTTATACGGACAATACGGTGGTTCGAGTAGGCTTTATGATTTCGGTGGCAGTGGGCAGTTTGATGCGGTATTACCGCGTTTTTCCAAGCGATGAATTAAAGACCATGATGATAAACGCTGTGGATGATTTGATTGAAAACTGCTATATGGAACGCACGGGACTGTTTTACTATAAAGAACTGCCAAGTCTGAACAGGCTTGGAATCAATACGCTTTTGCTGGAGTCGCTTACTATTGCTTATGAGCTGACGGGTGATGCAACGTATTTAAAATATGGTGAGCAGACGTTTCAAAGAGCGATAAGGGAACAGTCGGGAAGTTCTCTTGGGAAAAAGACAATCTATGGCGATGCGGTCGTGGCAGGGAGCGGCAGTCCGAAAAATTTTGGGCAGTGCTTTATCCCGCTTGCAACGTATTATAAAGCAGTTATGGAAAGCGGAATGTATAAGGGGAAAGAATAATGAAAAAGAAAAGTTTGTTGTTAGGTGTCATTGTTTTTTTGTGCAGTATCCTTTTGAGTGTGGCGGGGATTACTGCGCAGGCAGAGGAAGATGAAGAGGGCGCGTTTGCAATCGAAGCGCAGATGCTGCCTTCGGATGAGCCGGTCTATCAGATTCAGGTGACCGTTGGAAATTTAGGGGAAGATTGGGAAGGAATTGTGCGGCTGTGGGTGGATATCGGATATGTGGCGTCGAGCGGGTGTGTCTACGATACGATGATTTCCCTGCCACAGGGAAGCACAAAGCAGTTTGCGGTTAAGATTCCCAAAGATGGCATTGACCGGACGGACGGGCTTGTGGTCATTACGCTGCTCGATCAAAAATCCAAGACTATTGCCAAAAAGGAATTCCCCAAGATTTTACAGAATAGTGCGGATGCTTTACCTATGGGAATCTTGAGTGATGAATATGCGTCGCTTACGTACTTGGATATGGGCGGAAACGAGATTTATCATTGGGACAGAAACCGTCCTGTGAAACTGGTGCAGTTAAGACAGGGTGACTTGACAGGAACGTTGGATACCTTGGCATTTTTAGTGATTGACAGTTATGATACGAAGGCGCTGACGGACGAGGAGAGAGCAAGCATCGAACGCTGGGTAGACAATGGCGGCGTATTGATCGTCGGAACCGGAAATAATGCGGAAAAGACGCTTGGCGGATTGGACTTTTTGGGAATTGAATATAAGAAAACAGACGAAACAAATGAGGAATTGCGTGAATGGGATTCTTTTATGGATGCATCAAAGCTTTCCTGGGTAGAATTAGAGGATGCAGCAGATGTTTTTGGCAGAAAGTATGGTAGGGGATTGGCGCTTGCCGGTTCGTGGGGAGACGGCGCAGTAAGCGTTCTGCCCTGTGCGCTGACGGAGCTTGGAAAGCTTGGAACGGATGCATATAAAGTCAGTGAATATGATGAAGAAGAAAAATTCACACAGGAGTATTTAGTGGAGCAGATTTTGAGTGATGCGGGCAATTATGCGGAATCGCGTTATCAATCGGGAAATCAGAATTATGAAACCGACTATAATCTGCAAAGAATTTTCCCAAGTTTGGGAAAGGGCAGTAACCGTCTGCGGTTTGGCGGTTTGAAAATACTTATAATTTTGTATGTGGTTTTTGTGGGACCGATTCTTTATCTCATTCTGCGTGCGCTGAAAAAGCGTGATCTTTACTGGATTGCAGTGCCTGTGGCAACGCTTCTCGGAATCTTTTTGGTGTACTGGGCAGGCAGAGGATTTGAAGTTGCAAGCACAAACGTATATTCGGTTACGATAAAAAATCTCGAAGGAGATGGAAAGGCAACGACATATCTGCGCTGTTATGATGCAGGTCATAAGGAGTGGGATCTGCAATTGGCGGAGGGATATACGTATGCCGGACCGATGATGAACCGCTATTATTATGATTATGATGACGGTGAGAATGGTTATTATCATCGTATCCAAAAAGAGGGGGACAGGCTTTCTGTCGGGATGAATCCGAAGGTTGGCTTTGAGGACGCTTATTTTATGGCAGGCGTCAAGAAAGAAGCAGAATCCGGTACGATTTCGTGGGACGGCGTTAAAACCATTACAAACGAAACGCCGTGGGATTTTTCGTATTTGGCAGTGATTATCAATGACGATATACTTATTTATAAAGACCTTCCGGCGGGACAGAGTTTTGTGTTAGATGAAAAAAAGTGCGAATACAATGAGTCGGTAGCAAGCTCAAGCTATTCATATAGCAGATATTCGTCTTATACGCCGGCTGAGAATTATTTTTATGGGTATTTGAGAGATTCTCTGCGCGCGGACGAAAAGGTTGATATTGACAGCAAGGCTGCGCTTGGTATGGGGATTTCCCGCGCATGGTTTGAAATGGAGTCGGGTAAGGTTTTGATTGTCGGATTAGTAGAGGATTGGGATAAGACTGTGGATGACAACTGCAGCGAGGTATCTTACGGGTGCGTATACACCGTCATGGAGGATTAGTATGCTATACATTAATAATTTAACGAAAAATTACGGTTCGTTTACAGCGGTAAATCATTTGACACTGCATATTCCCGAGGGCGATCTGTTTGGCTTTGTAGGACCGAACGGCGCGGGAAAGACGACGACAATCCGCATTGTCTGCGGTTTGCTTAAGGCGAGCGGCGGTTCGGTAAATATTGGAAACACTTCGGCGGCTGTGGGAAGTAAGGAGATGAAGCGGCTGATTGGCTATGTGCCGGACTTTTTCGGCGTGTATGACAATTTGAAAGTGCGGGAATATATGGATATGTACGGCTCTATGTATGGAATGTATTCGCGGGATATTGCAAAGCTTACGGATGATTTGCTGGAGCTGGTCAATTTGACCGATAAAAAGGAATTTTATGTGGACACGCTTTCCCGTGGTATGAAGCAGCGGCTTTGTGTGGCGCGGGCGTTGCTGCACAATCCGAAATTGTTGATTTTGGACGAGCCCAGTTCCGGTCTTGATCCGCGGGCGCGGGTGGAGATGAAGGAATTGTTAAAAAATCTACATTCTATGGGAAAGACGATTGTGATCAGTTCCCATATTCTTTCGGAGCTTTCCGAGATGTGTAACAGTAT
>JAIEDW010000385.1:0-6206 GCA_029067805.1 Lachnospiraceae bacterium | reverse complement strand
TCTCGGGAGAGAGGGAGCGTCAGACATTTGATATTATGCTGACGACTTGTATGTCGCCGTTTTCAATCGTGCTGGGGAAAGTGATTTCCGCTGTGATTCGGATTTTGTTTTTCGTGGTGGCGGGAATGCCGATTATGGCGCTATCGTTTGTTGCAGGAGGTTTGAGCTGGAGCAGTTTGTTCTATTTTGTGCTGACGATTATTTTGTTGTCGGTTTTATCGGGAAGCATCGGGATTTTTTGTTCCGCGCTTTGCCGTAAGTCTATAACAGCAGTGATTTTGTCATTTGCGTTTTATTTTGTAATTTATTTTTTGACATTTGTGCCTATGATTTTAAGAATGCTTTGGAGCAAGGCAGAGAGGGCGGGCGAATCGATGCTGTTTTTGTTGATTAATCCGTTTGTGTTTTTTGAGGAATTTTTTATGCAGATTATGACAGGTGAATCGATCTTTGGTACGGCAGGATCGAATTTTTCCAAAAAAGAGGTGGGATTTATCACATATCATCTGTCACAGGGGAAAGCATGGCTGTTTTTATCGGCCGCGTGTATCTTTGCGTTGTCGGTGCTGTTTATGATGGCGGCGGCATGGAAGATCAACCCAATGCATTCTTCGGGAGGAAGTATGAAGAGAAGTTCTAAGGCGGCGAAACGGGCTAACTAAAAAAGTAAGGTAAAATTTTAAAAGTGATTGCTATTTTCTTGCTGTTTGAGTATACTATAGGTAGGTTAATGCCATTGGCTTAACAGCAGGTATATCTCGACCTTTAACGGAGACAGTTATAAGTGGGCATATCTCAGCCCTAAGCGAGACAGTTATAAGTGAGTGTTTCGCCACTCAAAGTGCGAATTTAACAGTGGGGCGGATTTTTCCGTCCCTTTTTATCCTATAGGAAATTGCGGCAATTGTAGTGATAGTATTGCAAATCCGCAGCTTGCGTTTTTTTACCGCGGGAGGAAATAAAATTGGCAATAGAATTATATGAGGTCAATCCAAAATACATAGATTATCTGGTTCCCCATGCTCCGCATCCATTTCAAAATAAAAAACTCGGACAACAGAATGAAAGAAAGTATATCGGTATTGTTTTATTGGTCAACAACATGAAGTATTTTGCACCGTTATCCTCTTTCAAACCAAAACATGAAAAAATGAAAAACGGATTGGATTTTATAAAAGTAGGAAACTATGCAGTAATAAATATCAACAATATGTTTCCTGTTCCAGATGGTGAATATACATATGTAGATATTCCCAAAGTGAAAAATCAACAATACAGAAAACTTTTGACAACAGAATATCGTATCATTAGAAAATTACAGGATAAGATTAAGAAAAATGCAGCAGAAGTTTATAAGCATAAAATAAGTAAAGGGAACGCAACGGCATTGGCAAAAAGATGTAATGATTTTATGCTATTGGAAGAAAAATGTAAGCAGTATGTGTTAAACGCTCAAGTGACGATCGTGTATTTTGTACGTCACGCACAACCGGAACATACGTGGAAAGATGACAGAACCAGACCTTTAACCGACGAGGGAAAGGAAGATGCTAAAATTGTATTAGACTTTTTTAAAGGGAAAACAATAGATGCATTTTACAGTAGTCCTTATAAGAGAAGCTTTGATACTATAGCGGATACGGCAGCTTTTTTCGGGAAGAAAATTCTTACGGATGAGAGATTGCGGGAGAGGGATAAGGGCATCGATGGCAATCATCATGGTATGTTTGAAAAACGATGGGCGGATCATGACTATCATGAGGAAAACGGTGAATCGATCAATATGGTGCAAAAGAGAAATATTGCAGTGCTAACAGAGATTTTGGAGGAAAATAAAGGGAAGAAAATTGTGATTGGTACGCATGGAACAGCACTCAGTACAATTTTAAACTTTTATTATTCTGAGTTTGATTGTAAGGATTTTTTACGCATTATAGATTGGATGCCTTATATTATTGAAATGGACTTTGATGAGGATAAGCTACTGTCAATGAAGGAACATTGTTATATAGAAAAAGAATTTCAAGGAACGAACAGAGCCGATAAAAAGGATGATAGTAATTGAAATTCAGACATAGAAACGAGAAAACGGTAAGAAAAGTTTAGGGAAAGGAACAGGTAATGGAGCAGAAAGAATTTCTGAAAATGATAGAAGCCTGCCGTCGCAGGCTGAATTTGGCAGGATTTTTGAAAATGCTGCTGTTTGCGCTATGTGTTGGTGCGGGAGTGGGGATTTTGTTTCAGGTTGCGGCGTTTATACTACCGATATATTATGTAAACTTATATACTGTGCTTGCTCTGTTGCTTGCCTTACCTGCGGCGGGCATTGCGGCGTTTGTGAAACGGTTCAATATGGAGCAAGCAGCTTTGGCAATGGACCGCTTTGGCTTTGATGAGCGTATTGTTACGGCGTATGAAAATTTGGAGCAGGAGGGTGCGCTGATTACGTTGCAGCGAGAGGATGCTATGCGGGAACTGCGCACGAATCGGGACAAGATACGCATTCCGCTGATGCCGCCCTTTAACAAAATGCTTCCGCTTTTGGGAATGCTTGTGCTTATGTCGGTACTTGCCTTTATTCCTTCTGTAATAAAGGAGCGAGCTTCGGAGCTTCACAGTGTAAAGGAGGAGGCAAAGGAGAAGACGAAGGAACTTGAGGAGCTTGTGGAAACGCTTGAGGAGTTGGCGCAAGACGAGCAATTGACTCCTGAACAGCAGGCGCAAATGCAGGAAATGATCGAGAGCCTTGAGGCGTCGTTGTCCGAGTACCAACAGGCGGTTTCTTCGGAGATGCTTGCGGCGGCGTCGCAAAAACTGGAATACAAATATCAGAATATGAGCAATCAAATGTCAGGTCTTGCGCAGAGCTTGCAAAATGGCGCAACGGTTTCTGTTGCGACGGTCGAGGGTATGCAGGCGATGGCAGAGCAGTTACAGAAAATAAGCGGACAACAGCTTGCGCAAGGAAGTAACGGCAGCGGCAATCAAGGACAGAACGGTCAAAACGGACAAGGACAGAACGGGCAGAATGGTCAAAACGGACAGAATGGACAGGGAAATGGTCAAAATGGTCAAGGAGGACAGAACGGACAGGGCGGCAACGGACAGGATGGACAGGGAAACGGAAGTGGACAAGACGGTCAAGGCAGTGGCAACAGTGGGGACGGCGACGGTTCGGGAAGCAGCAGAGGAACGGGAAGCAGTAATACGGAGCATGATTACGTCAGCATTCCCAACGCGATTGCAGACAGCGGAAATTTGACAGGAAATGCCGGAACACATGATGATTCCGACTTTTTCCGCGCACAGAACGGACTAAGCTGGGAAGGCATGCACATCTCCCATGAGGCGGTTATCGGAAGTTATGAGCAGAACGCTTATGAGGGCATTGCCGCGGGGAAGTACCCAAGCGGTATGGAAGAGGTCATTAAGGAATATTTCGCAAGCTTTAATTCCCGTTAGCAATAGGCAAGTAGTTTTAAAGTAACTATGTAGAATTGCGATTTGGAGGGAAATGCGTGAGCAATGACCGTTATAAAAAAATATATCCGTTTGAAAAATCGGTTTTTGTTGTAAAATTAATGGAAAGGATAGTTCCGGTTGATTTTCGGGAGAGAATGAAACGTCCTTTGGGCAGAAAATTAGAGGGAAGGATGTTTGTAGGAGAAATCAGAAACGAACATTTTCGAATTGTTACGTATCCCGATCAGTGGGAATCTTTAAGGCACCCTTTTGGCGGGATAAGAAAAGTACCCATTTGGAAAAATCCTTCCTGTATTTATGGAAAATTCCATGAGTGCGATGGACAAACAGTTGTTGATTGTACAGTTGATATTTATGTTGGTTCAAAAATAATGTCCGTATCTGGAATTTTGATGAGCTGTTTTGACGCGTTGGCTTGCATGATCAGCGTGATTATGGAGGGATTTACACCAAATGTACTGTTGGCAGTCGGTATTTTTATACTAATGTTTATTCGCTCGATTTCGGCGCTGCAGCCTCATAAAAGTGAGCATGAAGTGCTGATAAAATTTATGGAGGATTTGAATAATTGAACGTTGTTGTTTATAGTTATATCGTCCTTTTGGGGCTGTTTGCGCTTGGGGGCTTTTTTCGAATTCGCATAAACTATTACAAACGATATATGAAAGAGGAAAACGGAAGAATACAGTTGGCAGAAATTAAAAGGTGGGATGCAATATATTTTTGTCGCCCTACGGTATATGAGATAACGGTTGAATATGAGGAAGATGGAGAGAAAAAAGAAAGGCTGATTAAATCGAGCGCTTCTTTTCCAAAAAAATATAAGAAGGAAAAAGTTATTGAGATTGTAACAGTACCGGGAACGGATCTTCTTTTTGCAAAAGAAGAGAACTGGAGGGAGCAGAACATAAATGGATGTTTCATGATAGGACTTGCTTTGGTGTTCGAAATGATGATGATCGGCTTCACGGAGGGATTCTCCTCCAGAATGGCGTATTTTGTCTTGGCTTTATACTTTGTTCTTGTGTTTTTTGGGGTATGGATTGGAAAGAAACAGCAAACGCGCAACTAGCATAAAACAAGAATGAAGTATGTTACGAAGTTGTCTTGTGAAGAGGTGCTCGAGAGGCTCAGACAGGATATAGACAGTAGGATTTTGTTGAAAAAAGAGAAGGATAACAGGCGGGATGAGCTGTATCTTCTTTCTATGAACAGCAGAGCGCTATTTTATAGCGGTGGCATATGTGAAAAAGCACGATACAGAGTGCTTGTGACTTTGGCACAGGAAGGCAGCGCGGTGTGGGTTTACTTGTCACAATGCAGCAATCCGTACATACTGAACCGTTATGCAGAGAGATTGAAAAGGTTTTTGGAGAAAAGGATTGAGGCGGTTCGGGTAGAATGAAACATAGTAAGAATGATAATTTATTAGTAAAGGAGCATAGATAATATGAGCGAATTGGACAAAAACAGACTGCAGGATGCGGAATATATGGCACAGCGGATTGCAGTATGTGAAACGGAAATTCAGAAGGGAATTATCGGACAGCGTGAGATTATCCGTCAGGTGATGTTAGCAATGCTGACGGGCGGCAATGTCCTTTTGGAGGGTATGCCGGGGCTTGGAAAGACAAGGCTGGTCAGTACGATCGGAAAGGTGTTTGATCTGCCGTTTAAGCGGATTCAGTTTACCCCCGATCTGATGCCGAGTGATGTGACAGGTACGAATATTATTATGAAAAGCGAGCAGGGCAGCACCTTCTCGTTTGAGCGCGGACCGATTTTCGCGAATCTCATTTTGGCGGACGAAATCAACCGTGCCACGCCAAAGACGCAGTCGGCGCTGTTGGAGGCAATGCAGGAACATACGGTGACTGTGGGTAATGACAGTCATGCGCTCGCGGAGCCGTTCTTTGTGTTGGCGACACAAAATCCGATTGAAAATGAGGGAACATATCCTTTGCCCGAGGCGCAGTTAGACCGCTTTATGTTCAAAATTTTAGTCCGTTTTCCTTCTAAGGAAGAATTGAAGGACATTGTCGCATTGACGGAAGGAAGTCAGGCGCCTGCGATTGAAAAGCAGATTGACGGCGAAGGCTTGCTTGCGGCAAGGGCTTTGGTCAATCAGATTCCGATTGCCGATGCGGTAATGGATTATTTGTTGGAAATTGTCATGGCGACACATGCCGAGAATGTTCATATCAAAGAGGGCGCAAGCCCCAGAGCGGCGCAGGCTTTGATTCGAGCGGCAAGGGCGAAGGCATTTTTGGAAGGGCGGTTTAATGTTTCTTTTCAAGATGTAAAAGATGTCGCTTATCCTGTGCTCCGACACAGAATTATTCCAAGCTTTGACGCGATCAGCGAAGGGGTTACGGAGGACGATATTATCGGGAAAATCCTTGAGGCGAAATCGGCGGGCGTATAAACGGAGGTTGACATAATATGATAGCAGATGCTGCGTTTTTTGATAAGCTGTCCCAACTGCGCTTGGCGATGGGACACAGGACTTCCATGAACCTGACCGGAAACCGCAAATCCATGCAGAAAGGCTCTTCAATGGAATTTTCGGATTTCAGGGAGTATATGCCGGGCGACGATATTCGGCGCATTGACTGGAATGCCTACGGGCGGCTGGACAGGCTCTATGTGAAAGAATATATGGAGGAAAAGGAAGCAGTCGTTTCAATTTTGCTTGACACCAGTGCCTCTATGGATTACGGTGC
>JAIEDW010000384.1 GCA_029067805.1 Lachnospiraceae bacterium | reverse complement strand
CGATTACACTTTTATGCGACCGCGGCTGGCTATGGAAGCTGTCGGTAATATTGTGAAAAATGCGCTTGACCATACAAAGCAGGGAGATTTGCTCTGTGTGGAATGGAAACAATTTGCGACAGTTGTTCAGATTGTAGTAAAAGATAATGGAAGTGGCATTAATCCAGAGGACTTGCATCATATTTTCAAACGGTTTTACCGAAGTCGTTATTCAAAAAATACACAGGGGATAGGACTTGGTCTGCCGCTTGTAAAGGCGGTGGTGGAAGCGCATAACGGTACGATTGCGGTTGACAGCGAATTAGGTGTCGGAACAGTTTTTACGATGAACTTTTTGATACATTAAAGCAACTTGCAAAGCGTGCCCATGTTTGATTCCTACAAAATTGTAGTCTGAAAGTCATCTTACAGTAAGGTGGCTATGAGATACTTCCAATATCAATAATGTGAAGTGTATATCTGCTTGCGCAATTTACAAAAGTACACAGCATAAAAATTGAAACGCTTTACATAGAAAGAATGAGGTGTTATGATTATGGACTTATTGGAAGTAAAATCAATTTTCAAAACTTATGGCAGCGGCGAAACAGCTGTCAGAGCCTTAAAAAATGTCAGTTTTTCGGCTCCGAAAGGTGAATTTGTGGCAGTCGTGGGAGAGTCGGGTTCCGGCAAAAGTACACTCTTAAATATGCTTGGCGCGCTCGATACGCCGACTGCAGGCAAAGTATTTATCGACGGAAATGATATTTTTTCCATGACGGAAAGCGCATTGACCGTATTTCGCCGCAGAAATATCGGATTTATCTTTCAGGCATTCAACTTGGTTCCGGAGCTTACAGTGGAACAAAACATGATATTCCCCTTATTGCTGGATTATCAAAAACCCAATCAAAAGTATTTGGAAGAACTGCTGGCAGTTCTTAATCTGAAGGAGCGTCGTCACCATCTGCCAAGCCAATTATCGGGAGGACAGCAGCAGAGAGTTGCGATTGGGCGCGCTCTGATTACGCGACCATCACTCATTTTAGCGGACGAGCCCACGGGAAATCTGGATACGCAGAATAGCAGTGAAGTCATTGCGTTATTAAAAGAGGCTTCAAGAAAGTATGAACAGACCATTATCATGATTACGCATAACCGAAGCATTGCACAGACTGCGGATCGGGTACTGCAAGTGTCAGATGGTGTGCTGACCGATTTTGGGAGGTGCCGTGAATGAAAAGTTATCTTAGCATTATTCCAATATCGGCGCGCGTTCGCAGAAAGCAG
Organism: Lachnospiraceae bacterium; assembly: GCA_029067805.1. Classification (GTDB taxonomy): domain Bacteria; phylum Bacillota; class Clostridia; order Lachnospirales; family Lachnospiraceae; genus COE1. The sequence continues at coordinate 8,305 of JAIEDW010000384.1, read as the reverse complement.
AGTAAAATGATCATTTTATGTATCGTTCTTGCGGTTTTTCTGGTTACCACTATTTTTTCGCTTGCGGATGCATTAAAAAAAATGGAAACAGACAATGTCATTGATAAGGGAGGATATTGGCATATTCGGATAAATGACCTCGGAGAGGATGAGGCGCAGGAGATTGCAATGCGTTCTGATGTTGCCGTTTCGTCGTGGTATGATGTGATTAATCTTGATAAAGATTTAACAATGGATAAGGAATACTATATTCAAGGTGCGCAGACAGCATTGTGCGGAATTGAGGAACCGTTTATCGGCGAAATCATGCACTATTTCAGTGACGGCGCACATGTGACAGTGGAGAGTGCAATCATTCTTACGGAAAATGCACAGGAATTGCTTGGTGTTAATGTAGGAGATACGATCACATTAAATACACCTGCAGGAGATTATGATTTTACAATATCGGGTTTTCGGATTAGCGGTAACGGGAAATACGTAAACTCCAACGGTGGGAATACAAGTGCACTGCTGGTAAAAGAGAATCAAGTGGGCGCATTTATGAATATTCATACATTTCGTAAGATTTGCAGTGAAAACGGCGAAACAAGCAATCCGCAGTATTATATTCAGTTTGAAAAGCATGTGAATTTAAAAAAAGCGCTTGCCAGTATCAAAGAGGAATATGGACTGGCGGACAGTAGTATTGATTTGCATACAATACTTATGGCGGCAAGCGGAATTGCTGATAATGGGTATATTAAGAATGTTTATCCGGTTGTGGGCGTATTGTTTTTACTGATTTTGACGGCGGGCGTTTTGATGATTTCGGGCAGCATGAACAGCAATGTCGCGCAAAGACTGCAGTTTTTCGGAATGCTTCGCTGTATCGGCGCAAGCAAAAACCAAATTATACGAATTGTGCGGTTGGAAGCGCTGAATTGGTGTAAAACAGCAGTTCCCATTGGTTCCGGGCTTGGAATTGTAACGACATGGGCAGTCTGCGCAGGGTTAAAATATCTCGTTGGCGGTGAGGCATCGAATATCTCTGTTTTTACGGTAAGTGTGGCAGGTATCTTATGCGGGGGACTTATTGGTGTTGTTACAGTATTTCTTGCAGCACAGGCTCCGGCAAAGCGGGCAGCCAAGGTAGCGCCGATGGCAGCAGTATCAGGGAATGCCGGCGATACAAAACAGGTGAAACATGCCGCCAATACGCGCATGGGTAAAATTGAATCGGCGCTTGGTATTCATCATGCAGTATCGGCAAAGAAAAATCTTTTGTTGCTGACAGGTTCGTTTGCGCTTAGTATTATCCTGTTTCTCTGCTTTTCTGTATTGGTTGAAATGGTAGACTGCCTGCTGCCGCAAAAAGCATCTTCTCCTAATATTGATATTGCAAGCAATGACGGTATGAATTCCATAGAAGCATCGCTTCTTGATCAAATTAAAGAAATCGATGGTGTCGCACACGCATTTGGAAGAAGGATTTGCTTTGAGGTTCCTGCCGAATTTCAAAAGGAGGTACAATCAGACACCGTTGATCTGATGTCGTACGATGACTATCAGCTGCGTTTGCTTGCAAAAGACAATGACCTTAGAAAAGGCAGTGATCTTACAAAAATGTTTGAGGACGATCACAGCGTACTTGTGATTTGGGACAGAGGAATGCCTTTGGAGATTGGCGATAAAATTGTTGTGGGCGAGGAAACGCTTGAAATTGTCGGAATGCTCAAATACAGCCCGTTTAGCAATGACGGGAGTACAAACGGGAAAATAAATGTCATTACCACGGAGAAAACCTTTGAAAGACTTACCGGTATCAATGACTATGCAGTTATCGATGTGCAGATGACAAGCAGGAGCATAAATGAGAGCAACGAAGCGGTTGAACAAATTCGCAAACTCTCAAGTGAATATGCATTCAGAGACCGGCGTGAGGAAAGCGTAGAGAGCATGTATTATGCATTTTTGACATTTGTATATGGTTTCCTTGCGATTATTGCTCTGATTGCATTGTTAAATATTGTAAACAGCGTTTCCATGAGCGTATCCGCAAGAATCAATCAATACGGCGTGATGCGAGCGATTGGAATGAGCGCACGCCAGCTCACCAAAATGGTTGCCGCGGAAACCTTCACGTATTCTGTATTTGGCTGTATCGTTGGATGTACAGTTGGGCTGCCGCTCAGCAAATATATGTATGATTTTCTGATCACCGCGCACTTTTATTATGCTACGTGGAGTGTGCCCGTCGCGCAGCTTGTGATCATTATGTTGTTTGTTTTTATGTCGGCTGTTGCTGCGATTTATGCGCCGTCAAAGCGGATTCGGGAGATGGAGATAACGGAAACGATTAATGAATTGTAGGGATTATGGCACCTTTTAAACTTCCCCCAAGAGAAAAGTAAAAAAATATCGAATATACTTGCAGTATGGCATTTAGAAGTGTTATCATTATAAATGAGATACTTTAAGCTTCGGGGGTGAACCATGCGCGACAAATCGGTAAAGTATACTATTATCATGACTATTTTATGCATTATTATTAATATATTGGGAAAGTTTATCGCTACAAACTTCAATTTGCCAATTTTGCTTGATACAGTCGGAACTTGTGTGGCGGCATACTTTGCGGGACCGGTGGGAGCTGTCGTATCGGGAGTGGCGGGAAGCATTGCATTTGCTTTGATAACAGGCGGACACTGGATGTATGTGCCGGTTCATGCGGCGCTTGGCATTTTGCTTTATATTTGTGTCCAAAGGGGATATTTTAGAAATCTGGACACTGCGATTATGTCGAGCTCTCTGATTGGCGTCCTGTCGGTGGTGATAATGACGCCGCTTCAATTATACTTTAATGGCGGAAAGACCGGAAACTTCTGGGGTGATGTGTTTTTTGACATGCTGGAATGGAATGGCAGCAGCAAGGTTATGTGCAGCGTGGGCGCGGCAGCGATTGTAAACATTATTGATAAGCAGATTAGTGTTGTAATTGGTTATTTCCTGATAAAGCAGATTGCAAAGGCTGGCAATCCGAAGCGGAAATCAAGTCATGATATGGCAAAGACGTTTCTTGTTTTTGCGTTGGTGGCAGGGGTTCTGATAAATAGCCTGGCATTTCCCGTAAGCGCAGCGGAAATGCAAAGTTCGCCGGCCGAAAGAAACTTTGACGAAAATTATGTAGAAACGATATATGACAGCAGATCCGGTATGCCATACTCAGAGGCAGTTGCAATTGCCGAAACGACGGACGGATGTATCTGGATAGGCGGTTATGCGGGACTGACAAAATATAATGGAAAAGAATTTGAATTTATAAGCGGTATTACGGGCGTGTATGCGCTGACCACCGACAGTCGGGGAAGGCTTTGGATCAGCACAAATGACAGTGGTATTGTTGTATATGATAATGGGAACTTTAGTACCTTTACAATGCAGGACGGACTTCCGACGAATGCAATCAAAGCAGTTACAGAGGCGCCTGACGGAAGTATGTATCTTGGGACTGCGGGAAACCTTTGCAAGGTTGCTGTTGAGGGAGATGAAATGCATGTCATTGCGGTATTCTCATACGAGGGTATGGAGTATGCGTCGTCACTGACCATGTATGGGGATAAGCTGGTCGGAGCCACAAATGCCGGAGATATTTTTGTGGCTGTAGGGGACGAACTGCTTTATATGATGGAACCGCGGACGGTGGATACATACTATACATGCGTGTCCGTGGTGGACGGACACTTACTTGCCGGCACATCGGAGAATTATATTGAAGATTTGCGAATCTTTCGGAATATGGCAGTGACAAGCAAGCGGATTGAGCTGGAAGAACTGACGGATATCACCGATGTGAAAGCTTGCAGTGATGGCCGCATATGGGTATGCGCGGATACCGGAATTGGATATTTAAAGAAGAATGCCGAGGATGACTGGAATTTTCATACGCAGGACATTGACGGTTTCGATGCCGCGATTCTCGGTATTCATGAAGATTATGAGGGAAATATCTGGTTTGTATCGCAAAGATGCGGTGTGATGAAATTATCCAAAAGTAAATTTTCCGATCTGTTTCGGCTTTCGGGAATTGACGCAATGGTGACAAACGCTGTCTGCGAGTATGACGGAAATTATTATTGCGGAACGGATGACGGACTTGTCATCATAAAAGAGGATGGTTACGGACAGGTGGAGAATGCGGTCACGGAACTGCTCAAAGGTGAGCGCGTTCGCAGCATTATGAAAGATTCTGAGGGAACGATGTGGTTTTGCACCTATGGGAAAAACGGATTGGTGTCGCTCAATAAAAGGGGATATATAAATAACTTTAACACAAACCGGAAAGCCACGGATAACCGTTTCCGATGCATGACGGAACTGCATAACGGAACAATTGCAGCCGGCACTGCGGATGGAATTAATTTCATAGATGATGACCATGTAATTGGAACGATCACGCACGAAGATGGTTTGGAAAATTCTATGATCTTAAGCCTTTATGAGGATGAGGACGGAAATTTATATGCGGCTACGAACGGAAGCGGAATTTATGTGATCCAAAACAGTAAAATTGTAAAACATATAGGACTTGCCGATGGGCTTGCGGCAGATGTTGTGTTACGGATCGTACCGTATCAGAACGGTTTTTTTGCGGTAACAAGCAATATGCTGTGTTATGTGAAGGATGATGTGGTAACGCATTTGGATCAATTTCCTTATTATGATAGCTTTGACATCATTATTGATGGGAAAGACGCATATGTGTTTACCAGTGCGGGCATTTATAAGGTTGATGTGGATGCGCTCAAAGCAAACGAAGAGATGCATTACAGACTCTTTAATTACAATGACGGGTTGACGAACAGCATCACATCAAACGCGTGGAACTTCATGGATGACAGCGGCAGGATTTTCTTCTGTACCAATAGAGGGGTGGATTATTTTAATCCCGATGAGATGTCAGAAATATCAAAAGAGTATAAATTCAGTGTAGTGGTTACTTTAAATGACGGAACGATGGTGAATGACGAGAACGGCGTATTTACCCTTCCCGCCAATGCAATGACATTTACGGTCAAGCCGTCAATCAGAAAGTATTCCCTGTCTGATGTCAAGGTGAAATGTTTTATCGATGGCTTGAATGATGAGGTTAAGGCAGTGTCAAGTTATGATGTGGAGCCGATTCAGATTTCAAATCTGCATCACGGAACGTATCCTGTACATATACAGATCCTGGACAATGACGAAACTCTTTTACAAGAAAAGATTTATATGCTGAAAAAAGAGGCGCAGGTCTGGGAGAATGCATGGTATATTGCTTATCTGGCATTTGTCTGTATCTGGATGTTTGTTTTTGTCGTATGGATCGGACTGACACTGGCAAGTACTTTCCGGAGAAGACGTCAGCTTGAACTGCTTCGAAAAGAACTGGAAAATAAAGTGAATATCCAGACAGAGGAGATACGTGATCAGGCGGAAAAGATGGAAATATTCCAGTGGGAAGTAATTGAAGGAATGGCATCTTTGATTGAGAGCAGGGATGGCAATACGGGGGATCATGTGAAAAATGTGTCAAAGTATGTGTCGATCATTGCGCAGGAAATGCTGCATATGCATCTTTATTCCAATATTGTCACACCAAAATATGTTGATATCATTACAAAAGTATCGCCGTTGCATGATGTGGGTAAAATCAAAATATCCGATGTTATCTTGAATAAACCCGGAAAGTTTACACCGGAGGAATTCGAGATTATGAAAAATCATGCGGCTTATGGAGGCATGATCGTTGAAGACATTTTGGGCAAAAACGCAACGCCTGAGATGAAGCAGATTGCAAAGGATGTGGCTTGCTATCACCATGAAAAATGGGATGGAAGCGGTTATCCGGAGGGCAAAGCTGGTAATGATATACCGCTTGCCGCACGGATTATGGCAGTGGCGGATGTGTTTGACGCACTGGTATCAAAGAGAGTCTATAAGGAAGCCTTCGAGATGGATAAGGCGTTTGACATCATAAAGGAAGAGGCCGGAAAACACTTTGATGCGGAAATTGTGCGCGTATTTTTAAAGAAAAAGGACATTATCGTAAAAGAGTTAAAAAACCATACCTGACAATAATATAAGAAATCTAAATATTAAGAAATGATCTATCTGAGAGGATAAGAATATGGAAAGAAAAACAGCGTTGGTAACAGGCGCGTCAAGAGGCATCGGAAAAGCGATCGCGTGGGAACTTGCGCGGAAAGGCTATGATCTGTTTCTGACATGCCATCAAAATGAAGCGATGCTTCTTGATGCAGGACATAAGCTTGAAGAAACATTTGGAATAAGTTGTAGGACGTACTGTTTTTCTATCTGTGATGAAGATAAGCTTGCAAAAATGTTTGCGGATATTCCGTATCTTGATGTGCTTGTCAACAATGCGGGCGTTTCTTATGTCGGACTGCTCGTGGATATGACGTATGATGCATGGCAGAATGTAATAAACACGAACCTTGGTTCGTGTTTTCTTACATGTAAATATGCAATTCCCGAAATGATTCGGCGTAAAAAGGGTAAAATAATCAATATATCTTCGGTCTGGGGAAACGTGGGTGCGTCGATGGAGGTCGCGTACTCTGCGTCAAAGGGCGGCGTCAATGCGTTTACCAAGGCGCTTGCGCGTGAGCTTGCGCCGAGCAATATTCAGGTGAATGCGATTGCCTGCGGACTGATCGACACGGATATGAATGCACATCTGAGTACGGAAGAACTGTCGGAGTTAATTCAGGAAGTCCCTGCCGACCGTGCGGGGGACCCTGCGGAGGTTGCGCAGCTTGTGGGGATGTTGTGTGACGGATATGATAACAGTTATCTTGTAGGGCAGGTGATTACGCTTGACGGTGGTTGGACATAAGAGGATTTTAAAATGAGTTTTGGTGGTTTTTTAATTTCCTTTTTTATTTATTTAGTTTTAATGCTTATGATATTGCCGTATGGTCAGGAACGGCACAAAAATGTAATGGAGCTGTATATGCCGCAGGAGAAGCGTAAACGCATGGCGCACAAACCACGCATGAAATATATTACGGGTTTGTCGTGTGAGGAGGTGCTTCTACGGTTTAAACAGATGTACACGCCGTTTGATTGTACTTTTAAGAAAGAGAATGATGACATAAAGGATCAGATGTATATACTTTCGATTGATGAGGTGCCACAGGTATATCAAGGTACATTTCGTGGCAAGGTAAGATACAAGGTGCTGGTGACACCTGCGCAAAAAGGTAGTACAGTGTGGCTTTTTTTATTCACATATGACAGAACGTTTTTATTAGATACAGATTTGCTTAGCTTGACGAGAGTCAGTGATGACGATATGTTAAGTGCATTTGCATGGGAAGTGGAAAAATTATTTGAAAAGTTGTTAGACGCAGTTAGAGTAGAATGAGGAGGAAAACAGATTGTATGATGTATTAATCATTGGTGCGGGTCCCGCAGGACTGGGGGCAGCGGTATACGGAGCAAGAGCAGGACTTTCTATGGCAGTGATTGACCAAAGCCCAATCAGCGGTGGGCAGGTTCTTAATACCTATGAGGTAGATAATTATTTGGGACTGATGGGAGAAACGGGAGGCGGACTTTCTGATAAATTCCGCGAGCATGCGGACAAGCTCGGAACGGAATTCATTATCGATGAGATTAAATCGTTGGAGGATCAGGGAGAGAAAAAGATTGTGCACGGTTACGAAAAGGATTATGAGGCAAAGGCATTAATTCTTGCAACCGGCGCATCGCACTCCAAATTAGGTGTGCCCGGAGAGGAAGAGCTTTCGGGAATGGGTGTATCTTACTGTGCAACCTGTGACGGGGCGTTCTTTAAGAACAGAACAGTTGCTGTTGTGGGCGGTGGCGATGTCGCTGTGGAAGATGCAATCTTTTTATCAAAAATTTGTAACAAAGTTTATTTAATCCATAGACGTGACACGCTCAGAGCGGCTAAGAGTTTACAGGAGAAACTTTTCGCGAAGGAAAATGTGGAATTCATCTGGGATAGCGAAGTTAGGGAAATATGTGGAACAAATGCCGTTGAAAAAATTGTCCTATATAATAAGAAAGAACAGAAGACGAGCGAACTGGAAATAAACGGCATTTTTATTGCCGTCGGTGTGGTTCCAAACACGGAGTTATGCAAAGATCTTGTGGAAATGGACGAGCGTGGATATATCAGAGCGGGCGAGGACTGTGCCACTTCGTGTAAGGGGATTTATGCGGCGGGCGACATCAGACGAAAGCCCATGCGGCAGATTATTACAGCTGTTGCGGACGGAGCCAATGCGGTCAATGC
>JAIEDW010000383.1:318-9580 GCA_029067805.1 Lachnospiraceae bacterium | reverse complement strand
TTTTATACCTTGACCTGTCTGAAAGACGATGCGACCAGGAGAAAAGGAAGGAATGGAGGAGTATCAGGATGAATCGCAAACCCAAAAAAGGTGGCGCGGAGGTGGCGTTTCGACCAAAGACTATCATTGAAGCGCGGTATGATTTGGATAGAAGGCAGAATGATATTTTGGATATATTGCTGGGAATCGTAGGTGAGGGTGACGACACGGAAGAAAACACCCGATATGAGATTAACATAGCGGATGTGAAGCATCTTTATAATCTTCAGGATGAATCCAATGCCTATGCTTACTTGCAGAAAGCTGTGAAAAAATTTGAAGGTCTTGGCTTTCGTTTGAAAGAAGATGAAGGCACGGACATCTATTATCCGTGGTTCAGTAAGATCAAATATCAGAAAAAGCGCGGCGACGAGGGGAAAAGTAAGATTGTGCTCGATCTTCATCCGGAAGTAAAGCAGATGATCATGGAGGCAAAGCAGGGAGCGTATTATCGTATTGAATATCCGCTTAATCTGACGAAGAAGTATTCAAAGCGGCTCTATTATCTTTTGAAAGAACATGAAACGTTTAACAACGGCGTCTATCAGATTACGTTTGAGGAGCTTCGGAAAATGATGAAGATACCGGAGTCTTACGCAAACGGAAACGTAAAACGCGAAATCCTTGAGAAACCGCATGATGAGATTAACGCGAACACGGATATTGCGTTTGAATATGAATTGATACAGGAAAAGCTTCCGAGCGGTCAGATGGGACTTGGAGCTGTCCGTTTTAAGATTAAGCGCGTGAAGAAAAATCGTACCGTGGTGGAAGTCGTGGAAAATATGGAGCAAAACGGCGGTGTGGTGATTGCGACAGACGAGGAACAGGAGGTTATTGATGTGTTTGGCTGTTCCTTAAAGGAATCGAAGGATATTCTGCGCACTGCAAGGGCGAACAATCGCACGCGCGAACAAATGTTTGAGATCTTAACGCGCACGCTTCGTCAGCCCTCGGTTGAGAACAAGGTGGGATATGTGCTTACCATTCTGAAAAACGGATATAATGAGCCGACAATATTCAGCGGCAGAAGAACCATTACCGGTTGGAATAACAATGATTTGAGCAGTTATCGGCAGGTCAACATGGCGGATATCGAGGAGCAGATTTTGGCAAATGTATAGTACATAGTTGATTTAGGAGGACTGCTGTGGAACGTATTGTTGCAAAAAATATTGTCAGCGCGTACGGGAAAAAACAGGTGCTTAAGGGTGTGAATCTGTCGGCGGACGCGGGACAGTGCGTTGGCATCGTCGGTGAAAACGGGTGCGGAAAATCTACCCTTTTAAGCATTCTTGCCGGTTTAAGGAAACCCGACAGTGGTGAAATTTATGTGGAGAACGCGGGGTATGTGCCGCAGGAGGGCAATCTGCTTTCGGAGTTAAGTGTGCTTGACAATTTAAGCCTTTGGTATCAAGATAGAGTAGAGCTGAAGCATTTACTGAAAGAAGGCTTCTTAAAAGAGCTTGGGATCGATAAAATGTGCCGGATGAAGGTCGGAAAACTTTCGGGCGGTATGAAAAAACGCGTCAGTATCGGCTGCGCATTGGCGGGTAATCCGCCAATTTTAATTTTGGATGAACCGGCAGCGGCGCTGGATTTACCGGGAAAAGCAGATATCAGAAGGTACCTTGTAACTTATAAGGCGCATGGCGGTACGATATTGATTGCGACACATGAGGAAAGCGATTTGGAGATATGCGATAAGGTTTATGCGTTGCATGACGGCAAAAGCCGAGAGATAAACCGCTTTCTTCGCGGAGAGGAACTGATAAAGGAACTTGGTTGATAATTGGAGGTTATTATGGAAAAGAAAAGTAACACAGGTTTGATCATTGCCCTGTCGGTGGCATTTGCTGTCGTGTTTATGGGTATCATTGCAGCTGTAGCGTTTTTTGTGGGAGGGAGGTTTGTCAAAAGCCCTGAGGTAAGGATGACAGCGGGCTTTGCCAATATGATGCTGGAAATTGCGCAGTATGACAGCTCGCTTTCGGAAGAGATAGACTTTGCGGCAATAGAGGAACGCAGAAAAACGGGAACCATGCATACGGATACAGATGTGTCTATCACGGTTCCGAAAAGCGAAATTGGTAACATGAGCTTTAACATTGATGCGCTGACAAATATCAGCGAAAAAAAGGCAAGTTGTGATATCGGGGTAGGTGTGTACGGCTTTGAGGTACAGTTTGCAGACATCGCAGCCACATCTGATACGCTCTATATCAGCTTACCGATGTTTTTGAAGGATACATACAGCCTGGGATTGACACAGCTTGGAAAGGACTTTAACAATTCGCAGTGGGCGAAGCTTCTTGACACGGAGTTGCCGGAGGATTATTCGATTACGCTCTTTGATGATTCGGACGATGAGGAGGAGTCGACGGGTAATTGGAAGCAGTTCTATCAGACTGTAAAGGAAAATGTCAGATACCAGAACATTGCGGAAAAGAAAGACGGATGTACGGGGGTACGAGTGCTTTTGGATCAGGAAGCAGCGAACCTTTGTGTAGAGGCACTGGCAGCGGATATGCGTGAGAGCGCTTCTTATGAGGCATATCAAAGCCGTCCTCAAAATATGCAAAAAGGTGAGGATCTTGACAAGGCGATAGAGGCGCTTGAATCTGTGCGCTTTGAGACAGACTGTATGCTTGACTTTTATTTTGACAATAAGGGACGCATCGTGAATATTGAAACACCTGTAGACATAGAAATGGAGGACGGCAGTGCCGTTTCTGTTGAGATTGTGTTTTCCGGTGAGGAACGTGTGCTTGATGTGATTGAAGGCAATATTTATGTTAAGGACGGCGGAAGCATTTATTATATCGGAATTGATAGAAAGGCAGATGTGTCTGATACACTGTATAGTGAGGATTTAGAGATTTCGCTGCAAACGGATAGTCATGACAGCGATATGTTATTCTCGTATCAAAATGAGTTCGGCAAAGAAGACCTCGACTTTGACATGGAAATTTATATCGAAATACCGGATGAGAATTTGCGGCTTCAGGCAGACGGAGAGTTTACGGACATTGTGAAAGGCGAAAGCTACACGTTTCGGCTCAACAACGCAAAACTTGAAGTTGATGATGAGGAGCTTTGTTATGCAAGTGTGGTATCAAAGCTGGAACCGTCAGACAAGAATCCCGAAATACCGGATAATGCAAAGGATTTGCTGACGATGGATACTTCTGAGATTCAGATGTTGGTTTATGAAGCATTGTCTTCGCTTAGGACATTAAACTATGACTAAAATATGGCTGAAAACGGAATTTAAGAGGGCAGCAGGAATGCTGCCCGTGATATTGAAAAGAGCAGTTGTGCTTTTGCTGATTTTTGGTATGACGGCGGGAGCGGCTGCTTTTTGCGTCGTTATGGCAAACGGACAATCCGATGATTTGCGCATAAAGCTCGGATATGCGGCGCCGGAGAGTAAACTCACGGATATGGTAGTATCCTATGTTCAGGAGATTGAATCTGTGAAAGCGCTATGTAGCATAGAGCGTATGTCACAGGAAGACGGACTTTCGCTTTTGCGGGAGGGAGAGCTTGCGGCGTTTGTGGCACTGCCAGACAATATCGTAGAAGAGATCATTTCGGGAACGAATGCGCCTGCCACGGTCTATATGGCTGATGATGGTGCTGTTAAAAATTTGCTTTTTCGGGAACTTGCGGACGCTGCTGTAGGGATGCTTCAAACGGCACAGGCAGAAATTTACGCGGTTTCGTATGTGCTTGACGAAGAAGTTTATGCAGATAACGCGCTTGTACAGAAAATCTATGATGATATCAACCGATTTAATCTCAGTGTCGCAGCGGACAGGGAAAATCTTTTTAAACCGAAAGTGGTTTCTATGACCGGAAATGACACATATATCATTTATTATGGAAGTGCGATATGGGTAATTTATCTGCTTTTGATTGGAATATTTTTCGGAGACTTTTTCTGTCACAGTGTGATATGGCGCAATATGCTTGAAAAACGATTGCGTACTTCGCGCCTGTGGCAGACAGTATGCGGATTTTTGGCGGGACTTCTGCCGATGCTGGCGGTAACGCTATTGCCGTTTGCGGCGCTTATTCTTCCGATTGTCAGGAAACATGTTTCCGTCGGTTTCTCATGGAGCGCGGTTTGTCTGATATTGATGAGCGCAATGTTTTTGGTGTTGTATTTTATGCTGATCTATCAGATTTTGGGTGAGAAACGAAGTGCGCTTTTGCCGATTGGAATCCTTTTGGCGGTGCAGGCATATATGTCGGGCTGCGTTGTGCCGTCAGTGCTTTTGCCGGATTTGATTTACAGCATGGGAAAATATCTTCCGGCGGCATTTTTAAAGCAGGCGTTTACCGTGATTCTTTCGGGTGACGCGCAAAAGTTTTCTTCTGCGATGTTTGGACTTTTGATGTGGAGCATTGTGCTTTTTGCGGCAAACATTGTATGGGTGTATGTTGGCGTCATGCATGACGGAGGGAAATCAAATGTGCCAGCGCCAGAGGGGAAGAAAACGATTGTACCTCCTATAGCCTGGGTGATTTTTAAGCGCATGAGTTTGAAGAAAGGTATTTTGATCAGTCTGGCGCTTATGGCGGCGGTATCTGTCTTGATCGCGCGTCTAGAGGGTCAATCCGATACTACTTTTTCTGTGGCGGTATTTGATGAGAGCGGAGCGTATGAGGAGGTTCTTGGGTCCCATGATTCACTCGTGCGTTTCCGCATTTGCAATAGTGCGGACGAGGTGGAGAAGCTTGTGCTGACGAATCAGGCAGAGTGTGGCTATATTCTGCCGAAAGACTTGACCGACAATATGATTCAGGGACGCGCAAACCGCACGGTTACTGTGTATGAGGATTCCGACAGCATATGCGTGCCGCTTGTAAATGAAGTTGTATTCAGCGCTGTTTTTCGCCATGTATCACTTGAATGGTACAAGGATTATGTGTCTGCATTCCATGCGAATCTTGCGTTGACGCAAGAGGTCTTTGCTGATCAGATTGCGCTAGGAAAGACCTTTGACATTGCGTTTATGACAGTTGGAGAGAATCACGTGGAAGAAACGGAAACAGGAAGCGCGCGAACTTATCCTGTGACGATTGTTGTGGCAATAGCGATTGTCATATGTGGTGTTCAAGGGGCGCTTGTCGCGGCAGAGGATTACCGAAAAGGGAGATTTGATAAACGCAGCAGGAGAAAGATCGCAGTGCTTACAATCGTACTGCCCATGATCACGGCGGCAGTGTTTGGCGCAGTGGTGGTTATCTGTTTGAAACTCCTCTAAGCATATTGACATGATAGGAATTGGGTGATATGATGAAAGCACTGTGGGAAATATGATATTTTCAATAAACAGTATTGAATAGGAGGCAGTGTATGACAATATCAACGAAAGGTCGTTATGCTTTAAGGATCATGATGGATTTGGGTTCTCATATCGGCGAAACCGTTAAATTAAAAGATATTGCGGCAAGACAGGAGATTTCCGAAAAATATATGGAGCAGATTATCGCGGTGTTGAACAAGGCGGGATATGTGCGCAGCACAAGAGGTGCCCAAGGGGGATACCAGCTCGTGAAACAGCCGCAGGAGTACACGGTTGGTATGATTTTGAGATTGACGGAAGGCTCGCTTGCTCCTGTGGAGTGTCTGGCGGATAATGCGCTTCCTTGTGAGAGAAGTGGAAAGTGCGCTACAGTGGAAATCTACAAGCGGATTTATGAAGCGATAAATGGTGTCATCGATAACACTACAGTGCAGGATTTGCTTGACATAGAGAGCGATAAAGCGTCAGATTACTATGTGATTTAATGTTCATTTTATTATATGTAGGTTGAAAGAGAGGAGGCGGGAGGTTTCCCGCAATAAGAATGAAGCAGGAAAAAAAGAGAAATTCATTTTCGGGTTCTTTGGGATTTGTGCTCGCCGCTGCTGGAAGTGCGGTAGGACTGGGTAATATTTGGAGATTTCCGTATTTGGCGGCAAAGGACGGCGGCGGACTGTTTTTGGTAATTTATTTGATCTTAGCGCTTACCTTTGGCTTTACGTTGCTTACAACAGAAGTCGCAATCGGAAGAAAGACAAAACAGAGTCCTTTGACAGCATACGCCAAACTCAGTAAAAACTGGGGATTTTTAGGTGTTCTGGCGTCGTTGGTTCCTGTGATCATTCTGCCATATTACTGCGTAATCGGCGGCTGGGTCATCAAATATTTTCTTGCGTATCTGACAGGAGAGGGAACTTTAGCGGCACAGGACGGATATTTTACAGAGTACATCACAGGGGAGGTACAGCCGATTGCATTGATGCTTCTCTTTTTGGTGATTGTTGCGTTTATCATCTTTCGCGGTGTCAACAAGGGAATCGAATCTTCTTCTAAGATCATTATGCCGTTGTTGATCCTTCTGGTAATCGGAATTTCGATTTTTTCGCTGACCATCAGCCATACGGACGAGAACGGTGTGACCAGAAACAGTCTGGAGGGATTGAAAATTTATCTTGTTCCAAATTTGACAGGCTTGACGGTCACAAGATTTTTCACGGTTTTAGTAGATGCTATGGGACAACTGTTTTTCAGCCTAAGCGTTGCGATGGGAATCATGATCGCATATGGTTCCTATGTCAGTGACGATGCCAATTTGGTTCAGTCAATCAACCGGATTGAAATTTTTGACACAATTGTGGCATTTTTAGCGGGCGTTATGATTATTCCGGCGGTCTATACATTTATGGGCAACGAAGGAATGGAGGCATCGGGGCCGAGCCTTATGTTTGTGTCCCTGCCTAAAGTGTTTGCCTCAATGGGAAAAATCGAAAATCTGATTGGTTTTTTGTTTTTTGCCATGGTATTGTTTGCGGCATTGACCAGTGCAGTGTCCGTTATGGAGGCGGTGGTTTCAAGCATTATGGACAAGTTCCATGTGTCCCGCATCAAGGCGGCGGCAATCGAAACGTGTGTTGCGCTGGTGGGAGGCGTCGCCGTATGTCTCGGATATAACCGCTTCTATTTTGACATTGTTCTGCCAACCGGTTCTCACGCACAGATTTTGGATATCATGGATTATATCAGCAACAACTGTCTGATGCCGCTGGTAGCCATTGGAACATGTATTTTGACCGGCTGGATTTTAAAGCCGCAAGTCATCATTGACGAGGCGGAAAAAACCGGCTGTAAATTTGGAAGAAAGAAGTTATATATTGTGATGATCTGCTATATTGCGCCGATCCTGCTGTTGATTTTGCTTTTAAAGTCAATTGGAGTATTGAAATCGATATAGGTGAAGGGATTGTCGTAGAAATAATAAACAGCCTCTAAAATAACAGGGGCTGTTTTTTGCGTGTGAAATGATTTTTCGCGGATTTTCTTATTCTACGAAAATAATAAAAGTTTCTATAAATTCTATATAATTAATATCGTCATAATTTTATCACGCTTTAATATAATTGACAATTATTTTTTTAGAAATCCACGCAAAAACGCCGTGGAAATATATGTAATACACGATTTTTAAGCTTATCATGGTCAATTTTGGGGTCAAAATCACACGAACCAATTTCCCTTTTTCTATGTCTTTGATAAATGTCTTCATACAGTTTTATGGTCAGATTTATGGTCAAAAAACGAAAAATTTCTATTATTTTCTCTTTACACCATTTTTTCGTAGAATAAGAAAATCCACGAAATAAATTCAAATGTTTAGAAAGGCGAAAACGCAATGTCCACAGGCAGCGCCATAACCAAGACAGTTTGGCAGTACAGCGAGCCGCTGTCGGAGGACACGATGGAATTCCTAAAGGGAATAGCCGCCGATTACTGCAAAGTAAAGAATTACATATACAAACGATATTCTGGAATAGGGAGTCTGGACAAGCTGACGCCCGTATATAGTATCTTAAACGAAATGCGCCACTGTGGATTGCGGGAACAATTGAATTTACCCGTCGTGTATTATGAGCTTGCCATAGCGGATGCAGTTACGGATATCAAGGCAAGATGGGGAACCGTAAAAAATAAAATAGGCGAATTGATTACAGAAAACGAAAATCTGAGCGCTGATGACAGATTATATCTCAGAACAGTGTTGAAGCTGAATTCGGTCTATGCCGCTATATTAAACCGCAAAGAGTACGAAATGCCAAAAAATGCGGAAGGCCTTGAACTTGATATAAAACATCTGAACAGTCTGCTTTGCAGACTTACACGCAAATATCTGACGCCGCCCGAAACGGACAGCGTCGATTTCTTTCGGATATCCCCCAACGGATATTCTTACAAAGACGGCGCAATGTGTATCGTATGCAGAGTCCCGAGAAAAAGAATTTCGATTCCCCTAAAGGACAGCCGTACCTTTGATCGACAGATACAGGTTCACATCAAAAAAGACAGCGTTGCGCTTGCGATACCGATAGAAACAAAAATAAAAAAGCATGATGACTACACAAATACCGTTTATGTTCATATCGGTTACAAGGATATGTTTACATTGTCCGGCGGAACGATCTACGGAAAAGATCTGGAAGATAAAGTAACTCCCGAAACGGAGCGGCTTGCGAGGAAAAATCGAGAGCGTCATAAGATTTATACAGTATACAAACAAAATGCCGAGGATGGGAACCTGAAAAAGGCCGACAGCATAGAAATCAATAATCTGGGAAAGGAAAAGTACGATAGACAGAAGGAAAAAGAACGGCTTAGGACAAAAACTTTTATCAACTCCGAGATTAATAGGATGATTCGAACAGAGAAACCGGAAAAAGTTGTGATAACCCGACCGGTAGTTAAGAATTTAACAAAACATCATTCAAAATCAGTAAACAGAAAATTATCAAGAAGCTTCAATGCTTATATCAGAGAGCGGCTGGCGTACAAATGCCGGATTAATTCGATAGAGTTGGTGGAAATCAATTCAAACGGAACGGGAAAAATCTGTTCCAACTGCGGAGCGGAAGGAAAACGACAGGGGTTGGAATTTTACTGTGAAAGCTGTGGAAGGAAAACGACAGTCCCTTTAAATTCCGCGGAAAATATACAAAAGAAATATCATGATAAAGGTTGAAAGCATAGACCTGAGAATAAATCATCGATAGATGATTTCACCGCCGGGCGGATCGCAGGAAAGTGCATTGACATAACAATGAACTGTGGAACAGTTCGTGAGCAAAAAGTCGGCATTAGCTAAGTATAAATGTCGGTATTCCGACATTTTGCTTTCGGGTATGCCAGGACCGTGGCTT
>JAIEDW010000383.1:0-308 GCA_029067805.1 Lachnospiraceae bacterium | reverse complement strand
CACGGAGCGAAGTCAATTTCATATGAAGGCATATGAAGTTGACAGACGTAAAACGTCCCGATAATCCGTATGATAATAAAAAATTAAGTGCTTCTAAGGACACAAAAGACGTGTCCTAAGAATTACTAAATTTTTATAATAATGCCAAAGGACGGCATTCTTACAGGTAATGAAAAGTACTTAAGTTTGAGTAGGAGTAAAACATGAGAAAAGCACAGAAACAACAGGCGGAAGAACTGGTCAGACAGTTTGAACAGGCACATGATCAAATTAAAATAGATATTAGTGAAAAGAATATACAGTCAGCA
>JAIEDW010000382.1 GCA_029067805.1 Lachnospiraceae bacterium | reverse complement strand
AACAAGGGTGAGGACAGAGTGCTGGTACCTTCTCCGAAGGAAGTAGCGACTTATGACTTAAAGCCGGAGATGAGCGCGTATGCAGTATGCGATAAGCTTTGTGAGGCAATCAAGTCAGGAAAGTATGATGTTATTATTATCAATTTTGCAAATCCCGATATGGTAGGTCATACAGGTGTTGAGGAGGCTGCAATCAAGGCGGTTGAAGCAGTTGATGAGTGTGTTGGAAAGGCGGTTGACGCAATCCTTTCCGTAAATGGAACGATGTTTATCTGTGCAGACCACGGAAATGCGGAGCAGCTTGTTGACTACGAAACAGGCGCACCGTTTACGGCGCATACGACCAATCCAGTACCGTTTATCCTTGTAAATTATGATAAGGATTATACTTTGAGAGAGGGCGGATGCCTTGCGGATATTGTGCCGACTTTGATTGAGACAATGGGAATGGAGCAGCCTGCGGAAATGACAGGAAAGTCACTTTTGGTTCGTAAATAAAATTTCGCTTGAAAGAAATTTCTAAGAGAAAGTAGCATTATATTAGAATAAAGAATTCAGGATAACTGTAAATTGCGGTTGTCCTGAATTTTTTGTTTTAATTTGGTAATAATATTGTTGATTGGATGCTATATCAAAAAACATAGGGAAAGAATGGAGGAAAATATGTATTTAAAGATTACGGACGTACATGCAAGAGAGGTGCTTGATTCGAGGGGAAATCCGACTGTGGAGGCGGTTGTGACGGTGGACGACTGCTATGAGGGAAGGGCAAGTGTTCCTTCGGGTGCAAGCACGGGCAAATTTGAGGCTGTGGAGTTACGCGATGGTGAGATGCGTTATATGGGACTTGGCGTGGAGAAGGCGGTCAACAATGTCAACACAAAGATTAAGGATAATCTGATTGGCGTTGATGTGTGCAATCAAAAGTTGATTGATCATATCTTAATTGACACGGACGGTACCGACAACAAAAATAATCTTGGTGCGAACGCGACACTTTCCGTGTCGATGGCTGCCGCAAGAGCTGCCGCCGATGCGCTTGGAATGCCACTTTACAGGTATTTGGGCGGTGTGAAGACAGACAGACTTCCGGTTCCGATGATGAACATTTTAAACGGCGGACGGCATGCCACAAATACGGTGGATTTTCAAGAGTTTATGATTATGCCCGTGAAGGCGGCAAATTTCCGTGAGGCGCTTCGCATTTGTGCGGAAATTTATCACAATCTGAAAAAAATCTGTCATGGCAGAGGTCTTTCCACGGGTGTCGGTGACGAGGGTGGTTTCGCACCGGATCTTCCGGATGCGTTTGCAGTGCTTGATCTGATTGTGGAGGCAATCAAGGCGGCGGGGTA
The DNA here is from genome assembly GCA_029067805.1 of Lachnospiraceae bacterium. Classification (GTDB taxonomy): domain Bacteria; phylum Bacillota; class Clostridia; order Lachnospirales; family Lachnospiraceae; genus COE1. Next base: position 1,762 of record JAIEDW010000382.1, on the reverse strand, counting down.
TATGCCAGGAAATGAGGTAAAGATTGCTCTTGACGTGGCGGCTTCGGAGCTTTATAACGAGGAGGACGGAACGTATCATTTCAGCGGAGAAACGGAGTTAAAACGCAGAAAAGCGCAAGTGGACGGAAGTAATGTCGGCGAGTGTTACGAGGCGGGAGAGGCTTCCGGTTCTAAATCGGACGAAGAGGTTATCAAGAGAACGACGGAAGAGATGATTGCCTATTATGAAAAGCTGATTGAGCGGTATCCGATTGTTTCGATTGAGGATGGTCTTGCAGAGGACGACTGGGACGGTTGGGAAGAACTAACCAGGCGTATCGGCGACAGAGTGCAGCTTGTTGGTGATGATTTGTTTGTTACAAATACCAAGCGTCTTGATGCGGGAATTAAAAAGCATGTTGCGAATGCAATTCTTGTAAAGGTGAACCAGATTGGAACGGTCAGCGAGGCGATTGAGGCTGTGGAAATGGCGCAGCACAATGCGTATAAGGCAGTTATCAGCCACCGAAGCGGAGAAACGGAAGATCCGTTTATCGCAGACCTTGCAGTGGCAATGAATGCGGGACAGATTAAGACTGGTGCGCCTTGCCGAAGCGACAGAGTGGCAAAATATAATCAGCTGCTTCGGATTGAGGAGGAAATTGATGTTGTTTCGAAGTATCTGGATCCGTTTGATAAGATATAACAAATACCAATAAAAAGTTGACAAAAAATCTTATAAATAAAGACTTGAGAGGTCTTCTATGATAGAATAGGAATCATGGAAGACTTCTTTGTTGCGTGGATAAGAGTTTGTTTTAAGGGGGAAAGCATGAAAGATTATGATGAAAAGCGTTTTTTGGAGTTTCTTTTAGAGCGTTTTGAGATAGAGCAAAAAAAGTTTGACCGATCGGGCGTATATGCATATACACAGCGTCTGCTTGCTTATAATTCCAATAAAATTGAGGGTAGTACGCTTACGGAAGAACAGACGGCTTCGCTGTTTGACCATGGTGTATTACCGAAGACGGACGATTATTACAGAGCGAAAGATGTAGAAGAAATGAACGGACATTTTTTGATGTTCAATAAGATGTTGGATACGCTGAACGAAACATTGACACAAAGTTTAATAAAGCAATTCCACTATGAATTGAAATCGGGTGTTTTTGAGGATCGGGCAAACGGATATGCGATTGGGGCGTATAAGGAGCGTCCAAATATGATAGGAATTTATCCGACGATTAGACCGGAAAATGTTGCAAGTGAAATGACGCTCCTTATGGATTGGTATGGCAGTCAGAAAGTGGATATTGCCGTATTGGCTGAATTTCATGCAAGATATGAGAGCATTCATCCGTTTCAGGATGGCAATGGTAGAACAGGAAGGCTGATTGTATTTCGGGAATGCCTGAAAAACAGAATGATACCGATTGTGATTGAGGATGTAAACAGAAACGTGTATTTGGATTCTTTAAAAGAATACAGAGAAAAAAACAGTGTCAGTAAATTGGTGGAGCTATTCAGAAAAGAGCAAGAGTTTTATTTTGAGAAATGCGCATATTTTATGTGATAAAATTTTAACAAGGAGCAGAAGATGACAATACACAAAGCAACATTTGAGAATATGGATAAGATTCTTATAATTTATGCACGTGCAAGAGAGCAAATGCGGTTGTCGGGAAATCCTGGTCAGTGGGGAGATCATTATCCGTCTTTGGAGATTGTGCAAAAGGATATCGAAAACGGCAACAGCTATGTGATAACGGACGCGGAAGATGAG
>JAIEDW010000381.1 GCA_029067805.1 Lachnospiraceae bacterium | reverse complement strand
GTTATACACAATTTTTAGATAGGTAAGAAGTAAAGGCAAAAAAGATAACCTTTAGGGAGCACACTTTAGGCTACTTTAGTAGCCTATTGAACCTACCGGCTTTAGCCGGTAGTGGTTGAGTTAAGCGAAAAGATCAATTTTCAATCAACTTGTTAATGTAAAATTCCACAATAAAATGGCTTTTTCTGCTATATTAGATTTAGTTATGACATATCACGCACATTCGTGTAAAATTATATCCAAATTCTAGAAAGGATATCAGCTTGTCAGGCGGGAGTCTTTTATTGCGGGTAAGATCTTTTCCCGGGTGGAAAGCGAACTGAGAAATCTGTGTCGCAACAAAAGCGACTGAGGTCTGGAATATGGATTTGATTTTTCGTGAAACATATCAGTGTAACTCATTGGATTAAGAATGAAATATAATTCCTAATCCAAGGGGCGCTTTCGTTACCTCTAAAACCATTAAATAACAAGCGCGGTCAAACATTTTGGCTGGTATATTAAGCATAATTTCAAAAAATATGGTTAGATCCCAATATATTGAAATTCAACCATATGTATACAAAAGTTATCTAAATACTAAATCTGTGAACCAATTGGGTGAATAAGTCTCGAAAGGCTTGAAAATACTATGTTTTTGGCAGTATATTTCCTAAAGATCCTTTCAACTTTTGGTGAAAGGATCTTTGAGGAGTACGATCCCGAAAAGCCTTATGCAAACTGGATTTTTGGCACGCTTTCACCTTATGGGTTTACGGATTCAGGTCATAGTAACTAACCTCAAAATTTTACACGAACTTTGGAAGTTACCGTCCAAATCCAACAAGACGAGTCTATATTCCGAAGGAAACAAAAGGCAAAATGAGACCACTGGGAATCTCATGTTACGAAGATAAACTGGCGGAAAATGCGATTGCGCAGATATTGGAACAGATATATAAACCTAAATTTTACAAAGATAGTTTTAGATTTCGACTGAACAGGAACTGTGATCAGGCGGTGCGGGAAATCATAGAAATGGTACAGTATCGGAAAACGAATTATGTGGTGGAAGCAGATATCAGAAGTTTCTTTGATAATGTAGACCACGAATGGCTGATAAAGATGCTGGCGCATGATATAGCAGACAGAAGATTTCTGGGAATAATAGAGAAATTTTTAAAAGCAGGAATCATGGAGAATGGAAAATATCTTGACAGTGAACGTGGAACCCCGCAGGGTAACGAAGCGAGTCCAATACTTGCAACCTAATCTCCCGATAAAATTATACACATGTCGTGTTGCAATGGCTATTAATATTTCATAAATATTAAATTTCCAACTATGTTCACCTTTACAAACCTGTGTATAAGTGATGTGATTTAGTATACATTTTATACAAAGGAAGTGATTGAGACGATGGCATCCTATGTTTATGTCAAGAACCCAAACGGCACCACATACGTTTATGAAAACATCTCCTATTGGGACAAAAAGGAGAAAAGCACCAAGCATCGCCGCAAATGCTTTGGAAAGGTCGATCTCTATACAAAACAGATAAACCCCACTGGAAGGAAGACAGATATCAAGCCGGATGACGCACTGCAAAAGAGTGAACGTTGTCGTGTACTCACTATTGGACCAGCATTGCTGTTGGACAAAGCAGCAGCACAAACCAAACTGGCCAGAGTGCTGCGCCTTATCTTTCCAGAAGATTATGAGCAGATCCTCATGTGCGCATATTACCTCGCAAGCGAAGGGAAAGCACTCTGCCACGCGGAACAATGGTCCTCACGGAACAGGCATCCATACGGAGAAAAATTGCCCGATCAACGGGTCAGTGAACTCCTTGATCGGATAACCCCATCAAAACAGCAGGATTTTTTCAGCAGGTGGGCTGACATAAACCATGACAGCGGTTACTTTGCCCTGGATATTACCAGTGTGTCCTCTTACAGCGAAATGATTGACTTTGTCAGGCGGGGATATAACAGGGATGGGGATGATCTTGCACAGATCAATCTCCTGATGATTACCAGTGAAAACACACATCTTCCGATATATTACCAGATACTGTCCGGAAGTATCAAAGATGTCTCCACCTTAAAAGAAAGTGTCGGGAACTTGAAACTGCTGAGCACGAAGGCAGTCAGGTTCATTATGGATAAAGGTTTCTACAGTGAGTCGAACGTGGATGCACTATACGATGGCCGGTATAAGTTCAGTATCGGCATGCCGTTTACCACGTCTGTGGCAGGCAATGCAGTAAAAGAAAACCGGAACGGGATGGATTCCCATCATAGCCTGATCTGTGTGGACGGGGATGATGTCTATGCTACAACAAGGCTTATTAAGTGGAAAGGGCACCGCTGTTACCAGCATGTCTATTTTGACAGCTTAAAAGCAGAACTAGGAAACAGAAAATTTACACACAGGCTTAAGGAGTGCTATGGTGCCCTTTGTTCCGGCAGTGAAAAAAGTGGAGAATGCATCATTCATAAGCAAATATTTCATGGTTACCGCATACCCAAAACGGCAGCGTAAAATAGAGTACAATGAAGATGCCATCCGGAAGCACAAAGAGAATAATATCGGCTGGTTCGTCCTCATATCAAATGATATCAGAGATGCGACGGAAGCGCTCCTTGCATATCGGCGTAAAGATGCCGTAGAGAAAAACTTTGACGACCTAAAAAATGATCTTGATATGAAAAGACTGCGTATCCATACAAATGCAACGATGGAAGGAAGGATTTTCATTCAGTTCGTATCTCTTATCCTTACAACCTGCCTCAAAGAGGTAATGGAGAAAAATGGCTGGACAAGGAATCACAATCTTCAGGAAATCTTCAGTGAAATGAAATCGCTGAAACAGGTCGTGGTAGAGGGTAAACGGAAAAAGCTGGTAACCACCCCTACAGCTTTTTAGCAAAGCATTATGGCATTATACCAGGTCACTCCATGACCTGTGTATAATTTCTTCGGGATTTTAGGTTGCAAATATATATCTGCACAATGTACTGGACAACTGGTTTGATGTAATCGTAAAGAGACAATGCAGAGGAGAATGTTACTTGATTCGCTATTGTGATGATTTTGTATTCAGAACTATCAGGGAAAATAGGTAGATATTGTTGTTTTGAATAGTAAGAACCGCATAAATCAAGAGTTATTCTTTATCTACCTATCTTTTTAAAAAGTATATGTTGAATTTGCGACACTTGTTGAGCTTATCTACCTAAATGGACTGATAGTTCTGGTATGCTGTTTCCAGAACTGGTATGGGGTGGAAGTATTAAAGAAGAGACTTGAAGAGCGCTTTGAAAAATGCGGGCTGAAACAGAAGAAGCCAAAGGAAAAGCTATACTCTGGACACTTTCTTTCAAGGTGTGCTTCGAACATTTCCATTGATAGAACCAAGTATCAAGGTAAGTTTGTTTTATAGATAGAGTATGAGAATATAGAGTGAAAAGCCGTATGCGTTAATAGCGCACGTACGGTTTTGAGTAGGGATATGGGGAGTAATCCCATAGCCTGCGTCTGCCATGACAAGATCTTCTTCTCCAAATTTGAAATGGGTAAGAGAATCCGCTGTATGGTGATCAGTGACTTTTATCTGCTTCATTCTGTTCTGATTGAGGCTGTAACACAGGTGAATGCGTTCCTGTTCCTGGCTGATGCCGGTCTGTCGTACAATGGATGTGTCCACAAGGAGCACATCCTTCACCCCGTCTGGCGGGTTTGCTTGCGGACAGGAAAACAGCCCTGAGAGCATGGCGTGGAGAACTTCATGAAGGAAGGGAGCTGCCTTTGCAAACCTTTTGCGCAGGGCAGTGTCAGAAACAGATGAAATCCCGAGTGTACAGGATGCCGCTGCCAAGACACGGAAAGAAAGTGAGGAGCATGCATAAAGAAAAAATATCTTTAACAGGTCATATACAGAATGGATTCCCCTTTTACGCTGCAGTGCACCTGACCATGCTGCGGATTCGTCCAGTTTATTCGGAAGGTATGGAAGGATTTTTTGATCCCAGATTTTTAAATGTTCTTGCAGTAATTTTTTGTTTTTGGAAATATTATTTTGTAAATTCATCATAACCTCTTTTGTGTAGAAATTTGTTGTATATAATATTTATACACGAAAAAGAGTGATTATGGTGAATTTTTTATACAAAAATCTGAAAATTTATTCATTTTTGGCTTAAGTTCGCGCCTATGGGGAGTAATCCCCATATCTACTAGAGCAATTTTCTGGTTACTGGAAGAATACCGTGTGCAAAGCCGCGAGGGTATTGAGTGCCTTGTGGATCTGGAGTGCATAGCTTACAGCACTATAACACTGCTTCCATACAGCGATGAATCCTTTTCACAATACCAGTCTGTCAGCGCATAGGAACCCCGTTTGGGCATTAGTCAGGAAATTCAGTCCAGCATAATATTCGGCAGTTTCTTGGAAAAGCTCGAAATTGTAAAAAGCACGCTGTTTAATCAGAATGATTGAAAAATATATTTTATTTGGCTTTAAAAAGTCCAAAAGTTATAAGCTGGTGATATAAAAGAATAGCCAGGACAAATAAAATTTTAGCTTTTTAGTTCTAAGTCGGTGTAAAATAAGGAACAAATTTAACATAATATAGGTAAAAGAATTATAGTTCAAAGGAAGTTTACCTATGAGTGCAACTTATGATGAAGTATTGACAAGATTAAAGGAGCAGCGTTGCGATCTGTCAATGTCACAAAATGAAATGGCTCGGATTGTGCATATGACGCAAAGTAACTATAGTAAAGTCGAGCTTTCGCTGCGTCGTCTGAACTTTAACGAATTAAAGTATTTATGTGAGTCACCAATAGATGTGTATTATATTTTTACAGGGTTTCGAAGCGATAATAAGTACATGGATTTTATATATAACAGTAGTTATTGGGAATTGAGTCGATATATAGGCATAATCTATGAAATTGTAGATTTTAACAATAAAAATGATGCGACAGGAAAGTGGAAGAAGATTTTAAAAAGAATGAGTTGCGTTCCGTTAATCAGGGGAATTCAAAATTCCCAAAATGTTTTTCTTGAATTAAGACATTTCATGAATCTACAGCAAAAGAAGATGGCAGAGAAATTGGGTATTGACATTAAAAAATTTCGGGATTTAGAAAAAGGGAGAAACTTGCCGGATAGTGAGTTGATTTGGCGTCTATATGATTCATGTTATGTTTCACCGACAATTTTATTAGAAGACAGGAAGTGTATGGCAAGTGAAATTGCAACAATTTTGGATATGATTGAAACGGAATATCAGGAGAAAATAATTGAGATTTTTACAAAAATTCAAATGCAAAAGTAATCATGAGGTTTATATAGATGAAAAAAATATTAGTTTTGGAGGATAATCATGGTATATTAGATCAACTCACGGATATTGTTCGGGAAATTGACATCAAAAATACAGTATATCCATTTGATAATGTGAAGGATGCGTATCAGTGCGCTATGGAAAAGGTAATTAACCTGTTTATCATAGATATTATTTTAGATACCAGTAGCCCTGGGGATTCATCAGGGTTAGGTTTTGTTGAAAATATAAGAAAAATTAGCCATTATGGTCTTGTGCCAGTAATTTTCGTGACATCTTTGGAAGACGCAAGGTTGTATACATATGAAAATCTACACTGTTATAGTTTTATAGAGAAGCCCTTTGATGAAAATAGACTTAAGCAGATGATTGAACAATGCTTGTATTTTTCGGCAAGTAAAAATGTAATAAAGACGCTATATTTTAGAAAGGATGGTATTATTCTGGCTGTTGAAAGGGAGGATATCGTCTATGTGGAAAGTATCAACCATATTTTGCATATACATACGAGACAGAAAGATACTATGACTATTCCGTACATTACATTAAAAAGAATATTGGAGGACATTGATAGCAATGATTTTATCCAGTGTAGCAGAAGTGCGATTGTGAATAAAAAATTTATAAGTAATATTGATATCCCAAACAGGATAATTCAATTAAAAAAAGATTATGGAAGTGTGGAGATCGGAATCAGTTTTAAAAAGACCATCAGAGATATTTAGTTGGTGGTTACGAGAGGTTATAAGCATAAATGTTTCATATCTTGGCATTATTATCGGAAATAATTGCTATAATAATATGTATTCATAGAATATATGATGAAAAAATAAAACCAGATATAGAAAACGGCAGATTGATTCTGCTGTCCTTGGGCGTGGGGGAGTTTGT
>JAIEDW010000380.1 GCA_029067805.1 Lachnospiraceae bacterium | reverse complement strand
TAATGCAATTCATAAAAACAAAGGAGATATTTTATGCCAAAAAGAGAAGACATCAACAAAGTGCTAATTATTGGCTCGGGTCCGATCATCATTGGTCAGGCATGTGAATTTGACTACTCGGGAACACAGGCGTGTAAAGCGCTACGCAAGCTCGGTTATGAAATTGTGCTTGTAAACTCAAATCCTGCGACCATTATGACCGACCCTGAAATAGCCGATGTAACTTACATTGAACCGCTGAATGTAAAGCGTCTGGAGCAGATCATTGCCAAAGAAAGACCGGACGCACTGCTGCCAAATCTGGGCGGACAATCCGGTTTAAACCTCTGCGCGGAACTTGCCAAAGAAGGCATTCTCGACAAATATAATGTAAAAGTTATCGGTGTACAGGTCGACGCAATCGAGCGCGGCGAGGACCGCATCGAATTTAAAAAATCAATGGACGCGATCGGTATTGAAATGGCAAGAAGCGAAGTTTCCTACAGCGTTGACGAAGCGCTTGCCATCGCCGATAAACTCGGTTATCCCGTAGTTTTGCGTCCCGCCTATACGATGGGTGGCGCCGGCGGTGGACTGGTATATAATAAAGAAGAATTAAAGACGGTCTGCGCGCGCGGTCTTCAGGCGAGTCTTGTCGGTCAGGTGCTTGTCGAGGAATCCATCCTTGGCTGGGAAGAACTGGAACTTGAGGTTGTCCGCGACTCGGAAGGCAACATGATCACCGTCTGCTTCATCGAAAATATTGACCCACTCGGCGTACATACAGGCGATTCTTTCTGCTCTGCCCCAATGCTGACGATATCGGAAGAACTGCAAAAAAGACTTCAGGAGCAGGCGTACCGCATCGTCGATTCCGTACAGGTTATCGGAGGAACAAATGTTCAATTTGCACATGACCCTGTTTCTGACCGCGTAGTCGTTATTGAGATCAATCCGAGAACTTCACGCTCGTCTGCCCTTGCATCGAAGGCGACCGGTTTTCCGATTGCGCTTGTTTCGGCAATGCTTGCGGCGGGTCTTACCTTAAAGGATATTGAGTGTGGAAAGTATGGTACTTTAGACAAATATGTTCCCGACGGCGATTATGTGGTAATCAAGTTTGCACGCTGGGCATTTGAAAAATTCAAGGGCGTCGAAGACAAGCTTGGCACACAGATGCGTGCTGTCGGCGAGGTCATGAGCATCGGAAAAACTTATAAAGAAGCATTCCAAAAGGCAATCCGCAGTCTTGAAACAGGACGTTACGGACTGGGCTATGCAAAGGATTACAACGAAAAATCTAAAGAAGAACTTCTGCGCATGCTCGCACACCCTTCCAGCGACCGCCACTTCATTATGTATGAGGCTCTCCGAAAGGGCGCGTCCGTTGATGAAATTTTTGATATTACAAAAGTAAAACACTACTTTGTGGAACAGATGAAAGAACTTGTCGAGGAGGAGGAAGCGCTCGCAAAATCAAAAGGTTCCCTTCCTGCAGACGACGCATTGATTTCGGCAAAGAAAAACGGATTTTCCGATAAATATTTAAGTCAGATCTTAGCCATTCCCGAAGCAGAAATCCGAAACAAACGCATTTCACTCGGTGTCGAGGAGGCTTGGGAAGGCGTACATGTCAGCGGTACACCGGACAGCGCCTACTATTATTCTACCTATAATGCCGAGGATAAGAACCCTGTCAACACAGACAAACCAAAGATTATGATTTTGGGCGGCGGTCCAAATCGTATCGGTCAGGGTATTGAATTTGACTACTGCTGCGTCCATGCATCACTTGCCTTAAAGCAGCTTGGTTTTGAAACGATCATCGTAAACTGCAATCCTGAAACGGTTTCGACCGATTACGATACTTCTGACAAGCTCTACTTTGAGCCATTGACACTGGAAGATGTTCTTAGCATTTATAATAAGGAAAAGCCGCTCGGTGTCATTGCGCAGTTTGGCGGACAAACCCCGTTAAACCTTGCATCGGAACTTGAGAAAAATGGTGTAAAAATTCTCGGCACCTCTCCGGCGGTCATTGACCTTGCAGAGGACCGCGATCAATTCCGTGCGATGATGGATAAGCTTGAAATTCCGATGCCCGAATCCGGTATGGCTACGACCATTGAGGAAGCGCTTGGCATTGCCGCAAAAATTGGATATCCCGTTATGGTTCGTCCTTCCTATGTGCTCGGCGGACGCGGCATGGAAGTTGTGTATGATGACGAGAGTATGGCAGGTTATATGAAAGCAGCTGTAGGTGTAACGCCCGACAGACCAATTTTGATCGACCGTTTCTTGAATCATGCACTTGAGTGTGAAGCAGATGCGATCAGTGACGGTACGCATGCATTTGTGCCTGCTGTTATGGAACATATTGAGCTTGCAGGTGTGCATTCCGGCGACTCGGCATGTATTATTCCCTCTGTGCACATTTCGGAGGAAAATGTCGCCACGATCAAAGAATACACAAAGAAAATTGCGGAGGAAATGCACGTAAAAGGTCTGATGAATATGCAGTATGCTATCGAGAACGGCAAAGTTTATGTGCTGGAGGCAAATCCGCGAGCATCACGTACCGTGCCGCTTGTATCCAAGGTATGCAATATTCGCATGGTGCCGCTTGCAACCGATATTATCACATCGGAAATTACGGGGCGTCCCTCTCCTGTGCCTGCACTGAAAGAAAAGGACATTCCCTACTATGGCGTAAAAGAAGCAGTATTTCCGTTTAACATGTTCCCCGAGGTTGACCCATTACTCGGACCGGAAATGCGTTCGACCGGTGAGGTGCTCGGCTTATCCGCGTATTACGGCGAAGCGTTTTACAAGGCGCAGGAAGCTACGCAGACAAGACTTCCGCTCAGCGGAACGGTTTTGATTTCCGTTAATCATAAGGATAAACCGGAAGTCGTCGAAATCGCAAGTCTGTTCCACGAAGCCGGCTTCCAAATCCTTGCCACAGGCTCGACTTTCGATACCATTAAGACTGCCGGAATTCCTGCCGAAAAAGTCAACAAACTTTATGAGGGCAGACCAAATATTCTTGACTTGATCACAAACGAAAAGATTGACCTGATTGTCAACTCTCCCGCCGGAAAAGAGAGCGTGCACGACGACAGCTATCTAAGAAAAGCCGCCATCAAAGCACGTATCCCGTATGTGACAACAATTGCCGCGGCAAGATCGACAATCAAAGGCATCTTATATGTACAAAAACACGGCAATGCCGATGTGAAGTCGTTACAGCTTTTGCATAGCGAGATTAAAGATAAACAATAAATCAAATCATTTCAAAAAAGAATGCCTGCTTTTGCAGGCATTCTTTTGCGTAAAGTTATATTATTTTCGATAGTCTACAAATTTGTGCCTTCGCACAAATTTTTCATTCTACATCCTTTCCGGTGCGGAAAATCCAAGCAAGTCAATCGCAGTTTCAAGCACATCACGCGTGAGTGTCAAAAGCGCGATCCATCCCGCTTTTTTTGCCTCGTCTTCCTCCCCGAGAATCTTCGTTTCATGGTAAAAATGATTAAAAGCATTTGCAAGATTATAAATATAAGCACATATTTTATGCGGCGCAGTTTCGTCATAAGCCGCCTCAATACTTGTATTATAACCAGAAAGCGCAAGCATTAGCTGCTTCTCACTCTCATTTACAGGCGTTTTAATATCAGAACGCACTGCTGCCAAATCTCCACCGTTTTCTTTATACTTTGCAAGGATAGATTTAATCCGCACAATGGTGTAAAGGATATACGGACCCGTATCGCCCTCAAAAGAAGTAAATCGATCAATGTCAAAAATATAGTCCTTACTTGCCTGATTTGACAAGTCACCATATTTGAGTGCCGCCAACGCTACCACTTCGGCTGTCTGCCTAGCTTCCTCGTCTTCCACGCCGCGATTCTCCGTAATCTTTCGGAGCATCTCGTCGTTAATCTCTTTGATGAGGTTTTCCAGACGCATCACTCCACCGTCACGCGTTTTAAACGGCTTTCCGTCCTTGCCGTTCATCGTGCCAAATCCGATAAACAACAACTCTGTTTCCAGTTTAACCAGCTTTGTCTTTCGCGCGCACCGAAACACCTGTTCGAAATAAAGTTCCTGCCGTTTGTCCGTCATATAGACAATCTTATCCGGCTTATTCTGCTCCATACGCATCATGATTGTCGCAAGATCCGTGGTATTGTAAAGTGCGGCGCCGTCCGACTTTAAAATCATGCACGGGGGCATTTCCTTTGTATCTGTTTCCTCCTTGACATCTACCACAAGCGCACCCTCACTGATGTACGCATAGCCGCCCTTTTTCATGTAGTCCACCATTTCCGGTATCAAATCATGTACGGTGGACTCGCCATTCCATAAATCGAACTCCGTATTTAATTTGTCATAGATCTTCTTTAAATCTGTAACCGATACATCAATAATATGTTTCCAAAGAGCGCGGTATCCTCTCACGCCGCTTTGCAGCTTAAAGGTACATTCCATTGCGGCTGCCTTGTAATCTGCATCTTCCTTTGAACGCTTGCTTGCAAACGGATAAATTTCCTCAAGCTCGGAAACTGTAAACGGCGGCTCTGTCGGATACTCCCCTGTATAACTCTCATCAAAATATACAAGGTCGGGTTTGCGCACCTTCAGTTCATAAATCGTAAGTCCCATCGGCTGCCCCCAATCTCCCAGATGAACGTCACCAATTACATGATGTCCCAGATAACGCGAAATACGCTTGACACTCTCTCCGATGATCGCTGGACGAAGATGCCCTACATGAAGCGGCTTTGCCACATTTGCCCCACCATAGTCAATAATAATCTCAATCGGATTTTTTGCCTCCTCCAGACCATACTTTTCCTCAGTCCGCATCCCTTTTACATATTCGCCCACAAACGTATTTTTTAACGTCAGATTTAAAAATCCGGGAGCAACCGCCTCCACCTTCTCAAACACACTGCTGTCCGTAAGCTTTGCAGCCACATCATTGGCAATCATGATCGGCGCTTTTTTATACTGCTTTGCCCCCGCCATCGCACCGTTGCACTGATACTCACAAAGATCCGGACGGTTTGAAAGCGCAACTTTTCCAAGTTCACGTTCATAGCCTGCCGCTGCAAAAGCATCTTTCATTTCCTCCGAAATCAAATCTAATAGCTTTTTCATACTCTTTTCCTCTTTTCTCTATTTCTCCGTTTTTATGACATTCGTGTCATTTTTTAACTGTAGATTTCTTTCCCGTTCTTTTTTGGAATACACACAACCGCAGTAATCTTGCCGATACAGATCATAAATTGCCGAAAGTTCTATAGAACGCTTATATCCGTCCTTTTTCTTGAAATCGGACATAAGCCATTTAACCTGATATTCTTCTGCAAGCTGCTCCCCTATCTCGTTTAACTTTTTCGCGTTTTTCAGCGGACTGATTGAAAGGGTCGTGCAAAAATAATCGTAATTACCGTCTAATGCCTGTTGAGCCGTTTTTCTAAGGCGAAGTTCATAGCACAAAAAGCACCGCTCTCCACCCTCGGGACATTCTTCCAATCCTGCTGCCATATCATAAAACACTTCCGGTTCATAATCACCCTCTACCACATCGATAGGATATCCCGTGCCCCCGCGATTGTATGCATCAATCAGACGCTTTTGCTCCGCGATGCGCTTTTGATACTCCTGTTCAAAAGAAATATTCGGATTGTAGTAGAAAACGGTTATCCGAAAATAGTTTCTGAGATACTCTAACACATAACTGCTGCACGGTGCGCAGCAACTATGCAGAAAAAGACGCTTTCCCGTTTCCTGATCTGTCACCATGCTCTCAAGCAGCTGATCCAGTTCCTTTTGAAAATTTCTCGCATTCCCCACTTTTTTGACAGCCTCCGTCTATAACTCTGCAATATTCACAAGCGTCAGCGGAGTGTCGTTTTTATTCTCCAGACTCGTCGCTAAAGCTTTTGCCGTATCAAGTGCCGTGATGCAGTTGACACCAGTTTCAATCGAAGTTCTTCTGATCAAAAATCCGTCTCTTGATTTGTCGCGTCCCTGTGTCGGCGTATCGATCACAAGGTCTATCTTGTGCCCTAAGATCAAATCCATGACCGTCGGCGACTCCTGACTAATCTTATTGACTTTGCGCGCTTTGACACCCGCATCATTCAATGTTTTCGCCGTACTTCTTGTCGCATAAATCTTATAACCGAGTTTTTCGAACCGCCGACCGATTTCGATTGCCTCTCCCTTGTCGGCGTCCTTTACTGTGATGATCATCTGTCTGTGTTTCGGAAGATCAACTCCTGCCCCTAAAAATGCCTTATAAAGCGCCTCGTTAAAGGTTTTGGAAATACCGAGGCACTCTCCTGTGGACTTCATTTCAGGTCCAAGGCTGATCTCCGCGCCCCTGATTTTTTCAAACGAAAATACCGGCATCTTAATTGCCACATACTCCGCTTCTTTCTGTAAGCCGGGCTCATATCCAAGCTCCCGTATCGTCTTTCCGATAATCACTTCCGTTGCAAGATCCACAATCGGGATGCCCGTCACCTTACTGATGTACGGCACCGTTCTTGAGGAGCGCGGATTGACCTCAATCACATAAATCTCCTCGCCGACCGCAATAAACTGTATATTGATGAGCCCCTTGACGTGAAGCGCTTTTGCAAGGCGCCTTGTATACTCCGCAATCGTTTCCTTCACGGTATCGCTCACACTGTAAGCCGGATACACGGAAATGGAGTCACCCGAATGAACGCCTGTTCTCTCTATATGTTCCATAATGCCGGGGATTAAAATGTCGGTACCGTCGCACACGGCATCAACCTCAAGCTCCCTGCCTTGCAGATACTTGTCTACTAAGATCGGGTGATCCTGTGCAATGCGGTTGATGACCGCCATAAACTCCTCAATCTCCTCATCGGAAATCGCAATCTGCATTCCCTGTCCGCCAAGCACATAAGAGGGACGCACAAGCACAGGATATCCCAGACGGTTGGCAACCTCCTTTGCCTCCTCTGCCGTATATACCGTTCCGCCCTCTGCACGCGGAATCTTTGTTTCCTCCAAAATGCGGTCAAACAGCTCCCTGTCCTCAGCGGCATCAACATCTTCCGCCTTTGTGCCCAGAATTGGTACACCCATTTTCATTAGGCTTTCCGTTAATTTAATTGCCGTCTGTCCGCCAAACTGCACGACCGCGCCGTCCGGCTTCTCTATTCTTACAATGTTTTCCACGTCTTCCGGCGTGAGCGGCTCAAAATAGAGCTTGTCCGCAATATCAAAATCCGTACTTACCGTTTCGGGGTTATTGTTGATGATAATCGTTTCATAGCCCGCCTTGGAAAATGCCCACGTCGCATGTACCGAGCAGTAGTCAAACTCAATTCCCTGTCCGATACGAATAGGTCCCGAACCCAGCACAAGCACTTTCTTCGGCGGATTCGTTTCGACTGCCTCATTAATACCGTCAAAGCACGAATAATAATATGGCGTATTTGCTTCAAACTCCGCCGCACAGGTATCCACCATTTTAAACGCGGCAACGATATTGTTGTCGTAGCGCATTTTCTTAATTTCTTCTTCGCTCTTTCCCGTAAGTCTTGCAATTACATTATCAGGAAATTCGATTCGCTTTGCTTCCTTTAACAAGTCCACCGTAAGCGGCTGTGTTTCCAACGCATGCTCCATCTCGACGAGAATCGCAAGCTTGTCGATAAACCATCGATCGATTTTTGTTATTTCATAAATTGTATCGTAATCAATCCCTTTTCGGATTGCCTCCGCAATCACATAAATACGCTGATCATCCACTCTTGCAAGACGCTTTAACAACATGTCCTTGTCAAGTTCCGAAAAATCGTAACTTCTTAAGCAGTCCACATGCTGCTCAAGCGAACGAATGGCTTTCATCAGCGCACCCTCGAAATTGGTGCAGATGCTCATTACCTCGCCCGTCGCTTTCATCTGCGTCGTCAGCGTTCTCTTTGCCGTAATAAACTTATCAAACGGAAGTCTTGGCATTTTCACTACGCAATAATCAAGCGCCGGCTCAAAACTTGCATACGTCTTTCCCGTAATCGCGTTTTTAATTTCATCGAGGGTATAGCCAAGCGCAATCTTTGCGGCAACCTTCGCAATCGGATATCCCGTCGCCTTTGATGCAAGCGCGGACGAACGGCTCACTCTCGGATTGACCTCAATCACGCAATACTCAAAACTTGTGGGGTGCAGCGCATATTGTACATTACAGCCGCCTGTGATATTGAGCTCCGAAATGATATTCAGAGCAGACGTCCGCAGCATTTGATATTCCTTATCACTCAACGTCTGCGACGGAGCAACGACAATACTGTCACCGGTATGCACACCAACGGGGTCTATATTTTCCATATTACAAACCGTGATGCAGTTTCCCGCACTGTCGCGCATCACCTCGTACTCAATTTCTTTCCAACCGGCGATGCAGCGTTCCACCAATACCTGTCCCACTCTTGAAAGGCGAAGTCCGTTCTCGAGTATTTCCTCTAACTCCATCTGGTTGTGCGCAATACCGCCGCCGCTTCCGCCAAGTGTATATGCCGGACGAAGCACGACGGGATAACCTATCGTGTTGGTAAAAGCAACGCCGTCCTCCACCGTTTCCACAACAAGAGAAGCCGCGCACGGCTCACCGATTTTCTCCATTGTATCCTTAAATTCCTGTCTGTCCTCCGCCTTTTTGATCGTAGCGGCAGTTGTTCCCAGCAGTTTTACATTGTGCGACGCTAAAAATCCGCTCTCCTCAAGCTCCATTCCGAGATTCAGTCCCGCCTGTCCTCCAAGCGTAGGCAGGATGGAATCCGGTTTTTCCTTCTCAATTATCTGCTCTAAAACTTTTATAGTCAAAGGCTCTATATAAACTTTGTCTGCAATATCCCTGTCTGTCATGATGGTGGCAGGATTAGAGTTTACAAGCACGACCTCAATGCCCTCCTCCTTCAGAGAACGACATGCCTGTGTGCCCGCATAGTCAAACTCAGCAGCCTGTCCGATGACGATCGGTCCGGAACCGATTACCATTACTTTTTTCACATTCGGATTTTTTGGCATTACTTCGTCACCTCCATCATCTCTATGAACCGGTCAAACAGATATCCCGAATCCTGTGGACCGCAGCATGCTTCGGGATGAAACTGCACCGTAAAGATATTTTTTGCCGTGTAGTTTAACCCCTCATTCGTGCCATCATTGACATTGACATACGCCGGTGTGGCAATCTTCGGATCAAGCTTGTCCATATCCACCACATAACCGTGATTTTGTGATGAGATATAGACTCTTCCCGTTGTTAAATCTTTCACAGGGTGATTTCCGCCTCTGTGTCCATATTTCATTTTATACGTATCCGCGCCCGTTGCAAGCGCCATAAGCTGATGCCCGAGGCAGATTGCAAAAATGGGAATATCCGTATTATACAGCCTTTTAATCTCTGCAATGATCGAAGTGCACTCTTTCGGATCACCGGGACCGTTTGAAAGCATAATGCCGTCCGGATTGGACGCAATGATTTCTGCTGCCGGTGTGAACGCTGGATAGACCGTCACATCACAGCCTCTTATCCGCAAGGAATTTGCAATGTTATTTTTCGTGCCAAGGTCGAGAAGTGCAACACGCTTTTTCGCACCATTTGGCTCTTTCATCAGTGAAGACAGTTTATATGGTTCTTTGCAAGTAACTTTTTCAACGACCTTTCCTGTCGTATATTCTTTTAATTGCGGTAATATCTCATCAAGAACATAATTTTCATTCGTGGTGATCATGCCGTTCATAGTTCCCTTTTCGCGCAGCATCTTTGTAAGCGCTCTTGTATCAATGCCCGCAATACCGGATACGTTATTTTCTTCTAAAAACTGTTGAATGGAAAAATCTGCTCTGAAATTGCTGAAATTCCTAGATAATTCTCTGACAATAAATCCGTCCGTCCATGGCTTGAGAGATTCCATGTCCTCCTTACAAATCCCGTAATTTCCGATCAGCGGATACGTCATACACACTGCCTGTCCCGCATAAGACGGATCTGTCAACACTTCAAGGTATCCCGCCATCGAAGTATTAAACACGATCTCACTGATCACTTCTTTATCCGCACCAATATGAGTCCCCTCAAATACGGTGCCGTCCTCCAGTATTAAAAACGCCTTCATTTTATCCTGCGCACTTCCTTTCGCATAATCGCCTAATTATATCACATGAGTTTTTCCTGTTCAAGGTCTTTGCTACTTTTTCCCTTTTCCCGTTTCTACATCATTCCCCGCAGCAGCGCAAGTAACTCAAGGTCGCTTTGTGTCAGTTTCATATTTGTGTTGTATTCTTTGCCGGCAGGACTTGTGACTTTTATTTCTATAATTGTCCCGTCCGTTATCGCCTCGCGTCCGACTGCCTGCATAAACGGCACAAACTTCGGATGATTTTGACTAAACTGATCCCATGCCCCTTTTACTTTCATCATA
>JAIEDW010000038.1 GCA_029067805.1 Lachnospiraceae bacterium | reverse complement strand
AAGGTGCATTGCGGCAGCATTTTCTTGATATGGGCGTAATACCGAATGCCGAAGTCACCATGATCAAATATGCTCCCATGGGCGATCCTGTGGAACTTCGCATACACGGATATGAATTGACGCTGCGGCTTGCCGACGCTGAAAAAATAGAACTCTCCGACGCCTACGAGGGTATAAAAAATACAGAGGAAGAAAAGGATAAACACAGGATAAAAGCCAAACACCCGGGACTTGGTGAGGGCGGAAAATACCATGTAAAGGCGGACGAAAATCCGTTGCCGAGCGGGGAACGCATTACCTTTGCGCTTGCAGGAAACCAAAACTGCGGAAAGACGACGCTGTTTAACGCTTTGACAGGTTCCAACCAGCATGTGGGGAATTTTCCCGGCGTGACGGTGGATAAAAAGGAGGGTGTGATCAAGGGAAAAAATGACACGCTTGTCACAGATCTTCCGGGCATCTATTCGATGTCACCGTACTCGAGCGAGGAGATTGTGACAAGGAATTTTGTGCTCGACGAACACCCGAAGGGAATTATCAATATCATCGACGCGACAAATATTGAACGAAATCTCTATCTCACCATGCAGCTTTTGGAGTTGGACATTCCGATGGTGCTTGCCCTCAATATGATGGATGAGGTGCGCGAAAACGGGGGCGCGATCCGCGTAAACGAACTGGAGGAAATGCTCGGGATTCCCGTTGTGCCGATTTCGGCGGCAAAAAACGAAGGAATTGCGGAGCTGACAGATCATGCAATGCATGTGGCAAAATATCAGGAGCGTCCCGGAAGACAGGACTTTTGCGAGGCGGACGACAATGGCGGAGCTGTGCATCGGTGTCTGCACGGCATTATGCATTTGATTGAAGACCATGCGGAGAGTGCGGGCGTGCCTGTGCGGTTTGCGGCTGCAAAGCTTGCGGAGGGTGATAGGCTGATATTGGAGCGGCTGGATTTGGACGAAAATGAGCAGGAAACGTTGGAACATATTATTTGCCAGATGGAGAAGGAGCGCGGACTCGACAGGGCAGCGGCGATTGCGGATATGCGATTTTCGTTTATCAATAAAATCTGCAAGGAAACAGTGGTCAAACCCAAGGAGAGTAAAGAGCACGCAAGGAGTGCAAAGATTGATAAAATTTTAACGGGGAAATATACGGCAATTCCGATGTTTATCGGCATTATGGGACTTGTGTTCTGGCTGACCTTTAATGTCATCGGAGCGGGATTGTCGGCGGTTTTGGAGTTTGTCATCGGAAAGCTGACAGATGCCGTGACGCTTGCGATGGAGGCGGGAAATGTCAACGGTGTATTGCAATCGTTGGTGATTGATGGGATTTTTAATGGTGTGGGTAGTGTTTTAAGTTTTTTGCCGACGATTGTAACCTTATTCTTTTTCCTGTCGTTGCTGGAAGACAGTGGTTATATGGCGCGCGTGGCGTTTGTGATGGATAAACTGCTTCGCAAGATTGGTCTTTCGGGGCGCAGCATCGTGCCGATGCTGATTGGCTTTGGTTGTACTGTGCCGGGGGTTATGGCAAGTAGAACACTGCCTTCTGAAAGGGACAGAAAACTTACGATTTTGCTTACACCATTTATGAGCTGTTCCGCAAAGCTGCCGATTTACGCGTTTTTTACGGCGGCATTTTTCCCGAGATACAGGGCGCTTGTGATGATTGGACTTTATGTGGCAGGGATTCTTGTCGGGATTTTGACTGCGCTTTTGATGAAGACGTTTGCTTTCAAGGGCGAGGCAGTGCCTTTTGTAATGGAATTGCCCAACTACAGAATGCCTGGTGTCAAAAATGTGGCGCAGCTTTTGTGGGAGAAGGCAAAGGACTTTATTCAGAGAGCGTTTACGGTTATTTTTATAGCAACGATCGTGATCTGGTTCTTGCAGAATTTTGACATGGGATTAAATGTAGTGACTGACTCGCAGGACAGTATGCTTGCCGTGGTGGCAGGCTTTATTGCACCGCTGTTTGCACCGCTTGGCTTTGGTGATTGGCGGATTTCAACGGCGCTGATTACAGGATTTATGGCAAAGGAAAGTGTGGTTTCAACGTTGTCCGTGCTCTTTGGCAGTGTGGAAAGTCTGTGCGCGACGCTTACATTGTCCTCCGCAGCGGCGCTTTTGGTTTTCTGTCTGTTGTATACACCGTGTGTTGCGGCTGTGGCTTCCGTAAAAAGGGAACTTGGTACAAAGTGGGCACTGACAATGGTGGTCGGGCAGTGCGTGATTGCGTGGGTATGTGCGTTTGTGGTCAGTCTTTTTGGTTTATTTTAATATTTAATTATTGGAAGGGGTAAGGTTATGGGAATGGATTATGATGAGAAGATGATCGATGAAGTTTTAAAACATCTCGACAGCGAACTCGAGCATGGTGTTGTCAGAATGAGCGTTACCTTTGACGACAAGGCGGACGCTGACAAAGAGGTGTCCCATAAGTGCTGCAACAGCTACGGAAGACCGTCGACGGAAACGGTCGGACTGTTGGATATGTATACCGATATCAGCGCAGGAAAGCCCGACAGAGGATAATCCTTAAATGGAGGTAAGTATGGCACGCTCAAGGAAAAGATTGTTCTATGCGATTGTGTTTTTTCTTTTGTTGTTCATAGAGGTTCTGATCGCGCTGTTTGTGCATGACCGTTTTGTACGTCCATATGTGGGCGATATGATTGTCGTAGTGGTTGTGTACTGCTTTGTTCGAATTGTGATACCCGAACGTTTTCGACTGATGCCGTTATGGGTGTTTCTCTTTGCGGTCTGTGTGGAAGTACTGCAGTATTTTCGAATCGTGGAAGTGTTGGGCGTGGAAAATAATGCGTTTCTTAGGACACTGATTGGCACGTCGTTTGCGTGGGAGGATATTTTGTGCTATGCGGTCGGGTGCGCTGTCCTGGTGGTGTGGGAAGTATATTTATGGAAAAAGAAGTAAATAAAATCATTCTTTTGAGGTCGAAATTTTATCGTTATAGTAGTATAATGGTAAACAACACATTTAAGTTGAGAAGCAAATAGCAGAGAAAGGAAGATGAGAATGAGAAAACCATTAAGAAGTATTATGTCGGGACTGTTGGCAGCGGTTTTGGTATTGAATAATGCAGAATATGTTTCGGCAGAAAGCGCAAGTGTTTCTATTGTAGAGGAAACAGACGAAGGTGTTGAGCAATCAGAAATAGAGGCGCCAGAAAAAGAAGCTGAAACGGACTTATCGGAAAAAGAATTCGAAATGGATTTAACGGGGGACGAAAACGAAACGGAAGAGGGAGAAATTACGACACAGGATGCTGAAAGGAATACGGACAGTGACGAGATTTCTTCTATGGAAGAAGACAATATTGTTGCGGAGAGTGCATCTTCTACGGAAACAGAAGGAACGGAAAAACAGGAAGTGCTCAAAGAGCAAGTGGGGGAAACGGATAGTACCACAGGAATAACATGGGCGCTTAATGATAGTGAATTAAGTATTTCTTGTAATGGGGATATACCAGCGCTTAAGGTGTACCCATGGGAGAATCATAATGGAATAGATTACAGTGAAAAGATAGAAACCTTGGTTTTAAACGAAGGAATAACAGAATTTGATTTTGGCCTTACATGGTATATGGAAAATTTGAAACATATTCACATTCCGAAATCATGCGTGAGTATTCCCAGACCAGAATTGGCGTTTTTATATAACTCGTTTTTAGAAAGTGTTGATGTGCAAGATGGAAATGAAGTTTTTTCTTCAAAGGATGGTGTTCTTTTTGATACAGAAAAAAAGGTATTATACTATTATCCTTCAGGAAAAACAGATAAAACATATATAGTGCCTGATTCATGTGAAACAGTGAATTGGTTACATTCATTTTATTTGGAAACACTTGATTTGGGAAAGAACACAGTATCTGTTGTGAGCGCGGTTGGAGGAGAGAAACTAAAATCCATTACGATTTCAGATTCTTTGACAGACATTGAAAATACCATATTTGAGGCAGATGAACTGATCATTAGAGAGTCAAATCCTAATTTTTTATATGAAAATCATGTACTGTTTAACAAAAATAAGACTAAATTGTATAAAAT
>JAIEDW010000379.1 GCA_029067805.1 Lachnospiraceae bacterium | reverse complement strand
ATCTTTGTACCCTCCCACTCAATAGGTACGACTGATGTGCTGATTGATATTTTCCGCTTTTGCTCTTCCTTACCAAAGTCACTGACAGTATTTCCATCCTCCACCTTTCCCATACGTGAAGTGATACCTGCCAAATATGCCATAGATTCCACGAGCGTCGTCTTTCCTGCACCCCCGTGTCCCAATAAAACTACATTTCTGATTTTATCAGTTGTGTAAACATTCATTACAGTTACCTCCTATTTTGATTTTATCAATCACTGATATTTAAATTTTACTATATTGTGCGGAATAGTTCAATCTTTTTTGTGCAATATAGTAAAAATTACATAACAGTTGACTTTAACACTTTAAAGTGCAATAATCGTATTGAATACGAAGGACTTAAATACGAAAGGATTTTAAACATTATGAATACATTTGGCTTTTTCAGTCTGGGACTGATTGGCGGTTCCATCGCCCTTGCAATCAAACAGAATAATCCACACGCGAAAATCATTGCTTATGCGCGCAGACAGGAAACGTTGGACGAAGCGCTTGCGGCAGGTGCGATTGACGAAGGAACCACAGAAATTGACGACCGTTTTCATGACTGCGACATGATTTTTTTGTGTGCGCCCGTCGCCGTCAATAACTGGTTTCTGGAACAGTTAAAGCCACTCATTTCTGAAAAAACGATCATAACAGATGTCGGAAGCGTCAAAGGTTCCATACACGAAACGGTTGAACGATTGGGACTTACAGCAAACTTTATCGGCGGGCACCCCATGACAGGAAGTGAAAAGACAGGCTTTGCAAACGCCAATCCGCTGATTTTGGAAAACGCATACTATATTCTTACGCCCACTGAAGACGTTCCCAAAGATGCCGTTGCCGAGTATTACTCGCTTGTCAAAAAAACGGGAGCAATTCCCCTGATCTTAAAGCACAAAGAGCACGACTACGTGACTGCTGCCGTAAGCCATGTACCGCATTTGGTGGCTGCCGCGCTCGCAAACTTGGTTCACGACCACGACTCGGAAGAATGCACCATGAAGCTTATCGCCGCGGGCGGTTTCAAGGATATTACGCGAATCGCGTCCTCCTCTCCCGACATGTGGGAATCCATCTGTATGTCCAATACGGAAAATATCGCGGATTTGCTCGACGACTATATCCGTTCCTTACAGGACATCAGCACGGCAGTCCGCGCAAAGCAGTCGGGCTATACCTATGACTTGTTCAAAGCGTCAAAGGAATACCGCGACTCTTTTGCCGATGCGCCGAAAGGTCCCATCAAAAAAATATACGCCTGCTACATCGATATTCCCGACGAGGCGGGTTCTCTCGCCGCAATCGCCACGCTCCTTGCAAAAGCCGATATCTCCATTAAGAACATCGGAATTGTCAACAATCGCGAGTTTGAGGAAGGCGTTCTGCGCGTCGAATTTTATGAGGAGGCAGCGCTTGCAGAGGCAGTATCGCTTTTGCAGAGTCTAAGCTATGCCGTATATCAGCGGAAATAAACGCAATTTCCTATTGAATACTAAAAAGGGTTTCTACCGCATAAAATAAACCAAACGGATACGAAACGAGGTTTTATTATGCGGACAAAATGGAAACCTTATGTCATTTCTGTTGCGATTGCGCTCGCTGTCGGTGCGCTCTCCGCATTCCTTACCCGAAACAATGTCAACATCTATCGTTACATAAACAAGCCAGCCTTCGCGCCTCCCGCGATTGTTTTTCCGATCGTGTGGACCATTCTTTACGTTCTTATGGGCATCAGCAGTGCGCGGATATGGCTCCAAAAAGAAAATCACCCATTCGAAGTCATGGACGCGTTGCTTTCCTACGCGATACAGCTTATCCTCAACTTTTTCTGGGCGATTATCTTTTTTAATATGCAAACGTTTTTGTTTGCCTTTATTTGGCTTGTCGTTTTATGGGTGGCTATTTTAAAAATGATATTCAAATTCAGCCTGCTTGACAAAATTGCCGCCTATCTCAATATCCCGTATGTTTTGTGGGTGACATTCGCGGGGTACTTGAACTTTATGATTTATCTGTTAAATTAAAAAAATCGAGTGCATCGTATCTATAACGCTGTGCACTCGATTTTTTAATTCATTGCTGTTATACCGCAAACATATTTGCCACTATTTGACTTCATACTGCATCTTTTCTTCCCCGTCCAAATCCTTCCATGTAAAAACACCATTTTCCAGTGTCATATATCCATACCACGATTCCTCCTTCGGGATCGACACCGAGCCCGGATTCATATAAATATAATTGTCATATTCAACGCACTTTGGCACATGCGTATGACCGTTCAGCAAAATACCACCCTTGCACATTGGCAGAGGATTATCGGGATTGAATTTGTGTCCGTGCGTGGCGTATAGCACAATGTCCCCCTCCGAAACAATTGCATACTCAGCAAGAATCGGGAAATCAAGCACCATTTGATCAACTTCGGTGTCACAATTTCCGCGCACGCACAAAAGATTATTTTTCCGCGCATTCAAAAGCGCCATAACCTGTTTCGTATTATAATCACGCGGCAATTCATTTCTCGGTCCGTGATAAAGCAAATCTCCCAAAAGCAGCAGCCTGTCTGCATGTTCCCTGTCGTATGCCTCAAAAAGCAGACGGCAGTAATATTCCGAACCGTGAATATCAGATGCTATCATCCATTTCATATTTTTTGTCCTTTCTTTCCAAAGCGCAGCCGGCTACGCCTTCTTCATATAGGAAATAAGCCTGTCCAACGCATCATTCGCATCGCGAACGCCAAGCTCATACATTGTCTGCATCTTTTGCGGGTCCGTTTCCGTCCTCTTTATATTCACTCTCTGCGTCGGGCGTAACACAAAAATTTTGTTTTCTTTTTCCGCCGCTTTGATGCGTTCCATACAACGATTATAGTTGTTATGCCGCTCGCACAGCTTGTCCGCGAAATCTGCATATTTTCTTCCGTAGACTGCCTTTGTCAAAAACGGCGAAACAGGACCTTTCACATAATCCGCATCTTTTGTCAAAACGACCACAAGCCTGTCATAGCCCATTTCAAAAAACTTTTCGTACGGAATGCTGTCCGCCACAGCCCCATCTAAATACTGTTTGCCATCTATCTCCACTGGCTTTGCCATAAAGGGCATTGACGCTGACGCACGAAGCGTTTCCATCTGCGCAAACACATCTTTGATCTGTATATATTCCGCCTCACCGTTTTCGATGTTTGTCACCACCGCGTAAAACGGAATATTGGACGCCATAAAAGTTTCATTATCAAAAATATCAAGCTTAAACGGTACTTCGTAATAGGCATACTGCGTATCGATGATATTGCCCGTCTTCAAAAGCGGTCTTAGTCCCATATAATTCTTGTCGCCGTTAAACCTTTTATTGTATCGTATCACACGCCCCTTCTGCTGAGACAGCAGATTTACGCCAAACAACGCTCCTGCCGAAACGCCAATGATGCCGTCAAAACGGATGTCATGTTCCATAAACACGTCCAAAACGCCCGCCGTATAAAGTCCGCGCATCGCGCCGCCTTCCAGTACAAGTCCTGTTTTCATGCCCGATTACTCCCCATCATTTCACATACAAAAATCTCATGTGTGAGATTTAGAACTTCTTCACGAAACAGCCTTTGCCGTGAGTGAAAATTGCTGAAAGCAATTAGAAGTTCTTCTCACATTATATTAACGAACTTTTAGACCTTATGCAAGATATCACGGCGAACTTTTTACCTGTTTTGCTTAGTCATCGGACATAATTCAAACTATTGTATCCGAAAAGATTTAGTCAATTAATACCGAATAAACTGTGACCTTTTTATCATTTCGGGCTTTTATCAACCATTTTTCCGTTGCTTCTTCTGTCATATGAGATGCAATAATTGCAAAAGCCGCAATATCGTTCTGCTCATAAGCTTTTTGCGCATAGCCGTCAATGAAATCATTACTATAATCCATATCCATATAATCTTCCATATAATCCAATATAACAGCAAAGAAATTTACCCTTCCGTCCTTATATGCCTGATCCGCATATTGTGTAAGCAGCTTCTGTTCCATCTTGGGAAGCATATTGGAAAAAAACGCTATTTTATCATTATCGTACACATGTTCACAATAATATGACTGTAATGCGCTGTCCAGCTCTGGAAATACAGCCGAAAAGCCAATCAAATCGTTTGTTTCAAAGCACTCCTTGGCATAATCTTCAAGGTCATTTTCCGCGACAAAATCGATTCGCAGAATCAGTGGCATTTCGATTGACGGATATGGATTTTGGTCTTTTAACGACTGAATTAATGCACCGATCGCCGAAAGCGCCTCTTGATTACCGGCGAATTCCTTTGCGTCATCGGCAAGCCAGATAGTCATTTTAGTGTGATCTGTCAAAGGAACTTGTGCTTGACGATATGTGGGATAGTACGCTCTTGCATTCAAATTCCACCCCATCTCAATCACAAACGGATTCTGGTAATATCCGCTCTGCGTATAAACATAAGAATACCCTTCTTTCTTCTCTGCCTTTTCTTCCGACAATGCTTCTTCTAACCGTTTCACTTCTTTTGACGGCGTCAGCATGGAATCTTGTATTTCCTCCGCAACTTTCAAAATAATATCCGCATCTTCCTGCGTTCCATATCCGTTTTTCAACGCATACTGCAATTGTCTGTTCACTTTGTTCACAAGATTGCCTGTTCTCGAAAATGGGCCTACCGAACAGTATTCATCCTTTTTCACAAGCACGATGCCGATTGTACCATCCGAAAAGACGCTGTTTGGCATATCAAGGAAACTTGCGCCGTGGCATAAAATATAATAAACATTATTGTCCTCGTCATATAAAAGACTGTCATATAGCGGCTCATCATCGGATGCTTGCCAATCCGGATCCTTAGATTCCTCAACTTTGGTTTGTGCCTGATTAGGCGTTTTTTCCTGCTTGGCATACACACCAAGCGTTTGGAAACAAGCACAGATGATCACTGTCAATACAACCGCCATAGCTGTAATCATTTTTGACATCTTCTTAAAATTCATAATCGCACCCAGCCTTTCTTTTATTTGTTCCGCACCCTCTGTCAGCGTAACCGAAGCAAACGGATTTTTATATTCGTCCTTTCTTTTCAAAAACAAGAGCAAGGTATCACCGTATGCCTTTTTCGCAGAATCTCCCCAAGAAGCAAGCACAGCCTCGTCACAGGACAGCTCACATGCTCTGTCGACTTCCTTTTCCAAAAGATAGACAAACGGGTTAAACCAATGCACGCAGACAACGATTTGAACCAGCCATTTATAAACAATATCCCACCGCTTCATGTGAATAAGCTCATGCGTAAAGATATAGGACAATCCTTCTGCTCCTGCCGCTTGATCCGGCAGAATAATGCAGGGGTGAAAAAAGCCAACCAGCATCGGAGATCCGACCAATGGGTTTTGGTAAAGTTCTACTGTTTTGTTGATTTGCAGCAGTTCTTCGCAGTCCGATAATCTGTTTAAAACCTCAATATCCGAAACCTCCTGCTTTCCGGCATTGATATAGCGCAGAAAACTCTGATATATCGTTATTTTTCGAACGAGCATCGTCAAAGCAACTGCCAGCCATGCAAAAAACAGATAGATTCCGATATCATTCGTCAGTTGTATTGTGTTATTCCCTAAGTCTGCAAAATCACTGTTTTGCTCCGACGAAGTATCTTCTGCAATCGCATTGTCCTTCTTAATGATATCGTGATTTCCCACGCCTTCTATATAGTCTGCATCATACACAAAATCTTCTGCTTCCCTTTGCACTACACGTTCCATCGTATTTTCCGCCGCCCCAAACAGCAATCCGACAAGCGTCGTGTCTGATGTCAACGGCACCAAAAACCGCAGTACAACCGCAAATAAAATATAGTACTGCCAACACTTACTAAAGCGATTTTTATATCCCTGTTTGAATGCCAAAATCAGCAGAAACAGCAATGTACCAGACAGGGAAAGCGATAATAATATTTTTATCCACTCACTCATTTTGTTTCGCCCAAAACCTTTCTATTTCTTTTAACTCGTCCGCAGAGAGCATATCCTGCTGCAACAAAGCCGATACCAGATGCTTCACGTCACCTCCATAAACCTTATCCAAAAAACTGTGCGTCTGCATCGTCTGATATTCCTGTTCCGTTACCACCGCTACATACTCATTGC
>JAIEDW010000378.1 GCA_029067805.1 Lachnospiraceae bacterium | reverse complement strand
ATATAAATTTGTATGGATTTGTTCAAAGATGCATAAGAAGAGGGGAGACGACTAAAAAATCGAAGATTTCTTAGTCGGTAAATCGAATAACTGCAAGGGGAATGGAGGACAGATTATGAAGAAAAAATTGCTGGCATTGATGTTGGCGGCATCGATGGCGCTGGGAACAACAGGATGCCAAAACATAGCAAAGCTGTTTACCTATGAGAACAGCAGTCCTGTCGAAAATGCAAAGGACAGCATCGCAAATGAGTTCCATAACGGTGATACTGCGGGAGGGGACAATGATATCGCGGCGATGGCGGGAAGCGAGTCCAAAGATGTAAGGTATCAGGACGATTATTATGAGTATGTCAATCAAAATCTTTTGTCAAAAATACAGCTTCAGGCGACCGACGCGCACTGGGACTGGTTCAGTGAACTTTCCGCAGAGGTCAGCAGTGAGATGGAGGATATTATACGGGAGCTTTCAAAGGACGGCAAAACCTATAAAAAGGGAACCGCGGAGCAGAAGATAAAGGATTTGTACGAATGCGTGTCAAATATCGAGAACAGAGATGCAACGGGGTTGGGTCCGTTGGAACCTCACATGAACAGCATTCGAAACGCGCAGAGCATTGATGAATATGTGGACGCGCTTGCGCATCTATCCGGTGAATTTGGATTTAGCAGTATTGTAGGCGGCTATTATGTTTCACAGGATAAGGCGGATTCCAGTGAATATTCGGTATATATGATGTATGCCGATACGCTCATCGGGAAGGAATATATGGAAGGTGAGGCGACAAAGGAATACGTCGACATGTATCTGGATTATGTAAACGATATGCTTATGGAGTTTGGCATGAGCGCGAGCGAGGCGGCGGCAAGCACGGACTCGATTGAAACGCTTTTGCGCGATATCTGCGCTTCCAGCCTTACGACGGAGCAGCGTTACGATCCGGCGCTCACCTACAATGTTTATACAGCGAATGAACTGCAAAAGCTCTACACCAATGTCGATGTTGACAAGATGCTCAAAACGCTTGGCATAAGTGGCCAGGACAAATATATCGTAATCGACGTGGAACAGGCAAAAAAGATCAATTCTCTTCTGGTGGAGGAAAATCTGCAAGCATTAAAGGATTACTCTTCTTTCGTAATGCTCAACGATGTAGCGGAGTATGTATCGTCGGGATATGTAAAGCTTCATGACGATATGCAGAATTCCCTTTACGGCATTACGCAGAGCTGGGACGACGAGAAAATCTGGATGGACTTGACACAGGATCTGCTTCCGTGGGATTTCGGCACAATTTATGTAGAAAAGCATTTCTCACAGGAGGATAAAGAGGCTGTTGAGGAGATCATCGATTTGATATTAAAAGAGTATGAGGACATTATCGACAAACAGGAGTGGATGAGCGACGCAACAAAAGCGAAAGCAAAAAAGAAACTCGAGACCATGCAGGTGAAAATCGGCTATCCCGAAAAATGGCCTGCTGCAAAAGATATGATGCAGGTAACGCCGATATCGGAGGGCGGAAGCCTTTTGTCAAACTGGCTTGTCAGCATGCAGGTGGCAATCGATGCGCAGCTACAGAAGCTTGGAACAAAAGTGGACCGTTCGGAGTGGGATGTGACGCCGCAGACGATCAATGCGATGTATGATCCGTCCAACAATGAAATTATCTTTCCGGCGGCGATTTTGCAGCCTCCCTTTTACAGCAGCAGAAATTCGAAGGGCGCCAATCTCGGCGGCATCGGCTTTGTCATAGCGCACGAGGTAAGCCACGCATTTGACTCAAACGGCGCATTGTATGATGAGCTTGGAAACTACAACGTATGGTGGACGGACAAGGAGCTTGCGGAGTATGACAAACTTTCGAAGTCGATTGTGGATTATTACAACAATTATGAGATGATAGGCATCAACGTCAACGGTGACCTTACGTTAATGGAAAATATCGCGGATCTGGGCGCTATCACATGCATTACTTCAATTATCGGTGATGACGAGGAAATGCTGGACGAGGCATTCGGACAGATGGCGTACAACTGGGCAAGCGCTGACACGACAAGCTTTATGACGTATCTTTTAAGTACCGATACGCATTCGCCGAACAAGATACGAGTCAATGCCGTGTTAAGTTCCTGCGACGCATTTTATGATATTTATGACATAGAGGAAACAGACGGAATGTATGTCGCTCCGGAGGACAGAGTTGGCATTTGGAAGTGACAAAAAGGGGTGTTACAGACATGAAAAAACATTGGAGAAGACTGTTTTCCGCATTTCTGGCAGCGGCATTGTGCATTACTTTATGCAGTTCGCCGCAGGTACAAGCGGCGGAGAACTTTACCGTAACCGAAAGCAGTGCAGTGCTCTACAGCAACGACAACACGAAAGTATATAAGATACCGGATGTCAATTCGGGTGTGGTTACGACAATCGCGAGCGGACTTCCCGTGAGTGTAACGGGAATAACCTCAAACGGGTGGTTTCGCATTTCGTTAAACGGCGTTTACTATGTACCGGGATACGGACTTGAGTCGCGAAACGCGGGAAACACCAATCCGGTTGTAAATAACACGGACGTGTCGATTTTGACAAAGGGTACCTTTTCGTTCTTCAAGAATCCGCAGCTTGGCGATTTTACGAAAACCGAGGTGGAGGATATGGACGAAAATACCTATATCAAATACCTTGACTCGTATTTAATGGGCTACGCCATGATTGAAAACTGCATTCTTCAAGACAGCGGAAAAACCTTAAAGACCGTGTACGAGAACGAGTCACGGATTGACCAAAAGGTTGCGGCGATGACGATGCAGGCGTATTTGATCAATTATCGCAACAACTATCTAAGCGACAGCCTTGCGGGACCGTTCCGGTCGGAAAAAGATTTAAAGGTTGCGCTGAACAGGGCAATCCGATACGACATAGGCACTTTCGGAGCAGTATATAAAAGTTCAAGCATTGGTAACAGTGAAAGCAAGATGACAAAACTGATGGAAGACGTTATCAATCAAATGAAAGCAGAGCAGGGAGTGTCTTTCACGTGCCGCATGGAGTATGGTGACTATAAGACAAGTGACGGCAGTGAGGGAACCGGCTGGATCATTGAGTTTACGAAAAAATAGGAGCAAATTGCCAATGTACGCAAACGAACGTGTTGAATATCAGCATATTGTAACAGCAGATCAAAACGGTGATTTTTACTGCAAGGCAGCAGATGCAGTTTTGAATTACAAGCAAAATCAGCAAGTATGCGGAGCAGGCTGCCCATACTTTGTCGTGACGGATGCCGCTGCGGCAAAGGAAGGTTGTTTTGTGTGTCAGTATACCTCTGGTCCATTTCCGTCTGTTCCGGGATTGGACGAAAGGCTGGAAAAAGCATATCGATATGCTTTCAATGCGCATAAGGGGCAGTACCGAAAAGGGACGAAAATACCTTATTTTGCGCATATTATTACTACGCTGAACTATTGTATGGAGCTGACGGAGGATGTCGAAGTTCTTCAGGCGGCAATCCTTCACGATACGGTTGAAGACACGGATGTGACATTGGAGAATTTGCAGCGTGATTTCGGAGAGCGTGTGGCAAAGATTGTTGAGGCGGATACGGAGGACAAGCTTCGTGACAGACCCGCCCACGAAACATGGGAAATTAGAAAGCAGACGACGATTTCCAATCTAAAGGACAGACCGAGCGATGCCAAGATTGTGATACTTGCGGATAAAACCGCGAACATGGAGTCGCTTTATCGGGAATGGAAGCAGGTTGGCGACGCAGTTTGGGATAAATTCAATATGAAGGACAGAAAAAAGCAGGAGTGGTATTTTAGAGCGATAGCGGACAGCCTTGCGGAATTTTCCGACACAAGTGTCATGAAAAAATTGATGGAATACATAGACGGACTTTTTGGAGGCGGACATGCGTGATACGGTAGTTACACTCAAAAAAGGCGAGGGAAGAAGCCTCAAAGCAGGTGGATTATGGGTGTATGATAACGAAATCGACACGATCAAAGGCGCCTTTCGAAACGGTGATATCGTATCCGTTTGCGACTTTGACGGATACGCGATGGGGAGCGGTTTTATCAATCAAAATTCTAAGATCAGAGTGCGCATGATGACGCGCGATCCCGAACAACAGATTGATGAGGCGTTCTTAAAAAAACGTGTACAGGCGGCGTGGGATTACAGAAAGGATACGGTTGATACTTCGTCATGCAGAGTGATTTTCGGGGAGGCTGATTTCCTTCCGGGCATCGTGGTTGACAAGTATGAGGATGTGCTTGTCGTGGAGTCGCTTGCGCTTGGTATGGACCGTTTCAAGGAAATGATCGTGACACTCTTAAAGGAAGTGTTTTTGGCGGACGACATCAAAATCCGCGGCGTGTATGAGAGAAGCGACGCGCGGGAGCGCGACAAAGAGGGAATGTCGAGGGTAAAGGGCTTTGTCGGTGATGCGTTTGACACGAAGGTAGAGATTGTTGAAAATGGCGTGCGCTATTTGGTGGACGTGGAAAACGGCCAAAAGACAGGTTTTTTTCTGGATCAGAAATACAACAGACTTGCGATTCAACGGATATGTAAGGGAAAACGTGTTCTAGACTGCTTTACGCATATGGGTACGTTTGCGCTGAATGCGGGGATTGCGGGAGCAAGGGAGGTAACGGGACTTGACATATCGGAGTTTGCCTTACAACAGGCATGCGATAACGCAAAACGAAACAGTTTAGAGGATATCGTACAGTTTCGATGCGCTAATGTGCTGGATGAACTGCCGCGCCTTGCGGCAATGGGTGAGCAGTATGATGTGGTGATTCTTGACCCACCGGCATTTACAAAGTCGCGTGAGGCGACAAAAAATGCGATAAAGGGATATCGTGAGATTAATCGAAAGGGCCTGCAGCTTGTGCGGGATGGAGGGTATCTCGCAACCTGTTCCTGTTCTCATTTCATGACACAGGAGCTTTTTTCAAAGACTATCAAAGAGGCGGCAAAGAGTGTACACAAACGCTTGCGGCAGGTGGAGTTTCGCACGCAGAGTCCCGACCACCCGATTTTGTGGGCGGCAGACGAGAGTTATTATTTGAAGTTCTATATCTTTCAGGTAGTAGAGGAACGATGGTGAAATCGTATAAAAATTAAAAAATAATAAAAAATTTGCCTAAAATATGTTGACATAGGACGAAATATGACGTATCATTAAACTCGTGCTTAATAATTAAGCGCGTGTTAAATTTTAATAAAAATTTCTTAAATTAAGGGAGGAATAATTATGTCAGATTACTCAGCAATTTTGGCAGCATTGGGAATTTACTTGATTTTCTTACTTGTCGTTGCAGTAGTGGTTTATGTACTTTATGGCATTTCGCATATGAAAGCACTCAAAGCTTTGGGCTATGACAAGCCATGGATGGCATGGATCCCGTTTGCAAATTACTGGGCGCTTGCATCTGCCGCTTTGAACGGAGAAGACAGCATAAAGCTTTTCGGTTCACTCAGTATACCGGGTATTGTATTCAAGCTTTGGTGGGTGATTTATATTGTGATTACTCGCATTCCTAAGGCAGGAGGTTTCCTTGGCATGGTGTTGACAATCATCTGCTTAGGTACATGTTACATAAAGATGTATGCAAGATTAGAAGGAAAAGACGAGAAGGATGAACAGGTAGTTGGTTATATATCAGGTTGGATTCCTTTGGTTGCTATATGTAAGTTCCTTGCAGGAAAGTATGACGCTTAATAAAAGCAGGAATACAGAGATTGGTACATATTAATATAATGAAAAACACTCAAGGTAGAACTTGAGTGTTTTTTTGTTATACATGGGCATCCAAAGGAAGAATGTCAGCAGAGCTGACAGATGCCCGGCAGCTTGCGTTTTCTTATGAGGAAGTTGATGTCGGACTAAACAAAAGTTGCGTTAATGTTCGGAGTTTTGCATCATAACCATTCCTTCATCTGAGATGTCTACATTTACGGAAATGCTTTCCAAAAAGTCGTAAATCCGTCGCTGCTCGGTAAATTCCGATGCATAGGTCGTTTTATAACCGGATTGTACGGCGGGAATGACTTGGACTTCAAGCTTTTCGGTTTCCGCATCACCCGAAATGTGTAACTGCAGTAACATGGTATCAAGTGTTTTTCCGTTAAACCAATAATTTCCTAAGCTGTAGATGATGGGTTTTTGATTATAATATTCCATTCCTTGCAGACAGTGGGAATGTGCGCCGATCACGGCATCGGCTCCCGCGTCAAGATAGTCTTTTCCGGTAGTGCGCTGGACATCCTCCAAATCATAGCTGTACTCGGTTCCCCAGTGCACAAAAGCAATGCAAAAGTCCGCGTTTTCCTTTGCCTCTCGAATGACTTGTAAAAACAATTCTGTGTCATAACATCGCAGGATTCCCGGTTCCGTGTCGGTTGCCTGTGGCGTCATTTTATACTTCTCTGCTCTTGACGCGGCAACAAGAGCGATCGTTTTTCCTTCGACTTCAAGATATAAGGGTTTCATGGCATCCGCAAGGGTGCGTCCTGCGCCAAAATAGGGGATACTTGCGCTTTCCAGTGTAGTAAAGGTATCAAGCAGCGCTTCTTTTCCATAATCATAGACGTGATTATTTGCCAGTGTCACGGCATCGACACCAAGCTGATCTAAGATTTCCACCCGTTCGGGCAGCGCGCGAAAGGTATAGGTTTTTCCGGGCAAGGGTGCGCCGTTTGTGCTGTAAGTAAATTCATTGTTTAAACACATGATGTCCGCGGTCTGCATTGTTTTCACCAATTCCGGAGAAATGCAGTCATAGATACCGTTTTCCTGCATATCCATAAACTGTGTCGTGCCCCAGTTTTCATCTAAATTGATATCTCCCGCAAAGCATATTGTAAAGTCAAAACTTGTATCCTCAATGTTTGGTTCAGCAAGCTCTGTTTCCGGAGGCAGTGCAGCAGGAACTGTTGTTGGTTCCGCAGTTTGTACGATTTTCTGAGTCTGTACTGTTTCCTCTGCAAGAGCAGTCACATTGCCGCACGCGGTAAGGGTTAGGCATACAGCAAAAAGGATCGGAAGTTGTTTTAGTCTTTTTCTTATGTAATGCATTGATTTCACCTCGTAATTTTTTGTTTTTTCAGTGCAGTTTTATTTTATCATTAACACTTGATTGCTGCAACATGGTCTTCTCATGTTGCGTTTTTCTGTTGCAAAGATATGTACCATATTGCTTGAAATCATTGTGTATATAATTGACAACGACCACTTCGAAACATTGACAGAGATGCGTACAGTTGATAAAATATATAATTAGAGAAATTATTCGTTTTACTGATAAAATACGGTAACACCGCTTTGAGTCACTGCGTTGTGTGAGGAGGATATTAATGTATCATTGTCATGTATGTTTTTATTTTGTCGGAAATCAGAATTATCCGTTGGAAATCGTAAAGGAGATACCTGCGCTTGCTTCGTCAGAGTACGAATTTGTGGAAAGCAAATGTCCGAGTGAGGAGTTGGCAGCAAAAGCCGATGTGATTGTGGCAGATTTGCGGGATATGGATGCGGCAAAGACAGTAAGTGATTTGACTGCATGGAAAAAGCGGGAAGCCGATTTTATATTGTTAGCAGAGCAGGGGCAGTTTGCGGATTTGGAGGACTTCTTGAGCGAAGTGACGGATATCTGGACAGTGCCGATGAGTGACGCTGCACTGCGATTCCATTTTCAGCGCTGGCAGCAGTCCTATAAAATGAGAAAGGATTTCTGGCAGACCAGTCAGTATTTGGAGAGTACCATCAACAGTGTTCCGAATTTGATCTGGTATAAGGATAAAAACGGTATTCATGAGAAAGTGAACGACAGTTTCTGCAAAACGGTCAACAAAACCAAGGAACAGGTACAGGGACGCGGTCATGCCTATATCTGGGATGTGGAGCAGGACGATCCCGCCTGTATCGAATCCGAACGAATCGTTATGGAAAAGCGGGAAACCTGCATTGCCGAGGAAATAATACAAACAGGTGACGGGGTAAGGGTGCTTACGACCTATAAATCTCCGCTCTATGATCTGGACGGTAGTGTTATGGGTACTGTGGGTGTCGGAATTGATATCACGAAAGAACGTGCCTATGCGGAGGAGTTGCTCAAGAAAAACCAAACGCTCGAGATGCTTTTTACAACGATGGACTGCGGTGTGCTATGTCATACAATGGACGGATCGCGCATTATCAGCATTAATCGGGCGGCATTAAATATTTTGGGGTATCAATCGGAAGAGGAGATGAAGAAGGACGGATTTTTTATGATTTCAGCTTCCGTGATAGAGGAGGACAGAGAGAAACTTCAGAAAAGCATCCAATCGCTGAAGGATTTGGGGGACAGTGTCAGCCTGGAGTACCGTGTGCGCCATTCGGATGGAGAGATTGTTTATGTGCTCGGCAGCTTTAAGCTTGTGGAGGAGAATGGCGAACTTTGCTATCAGCGTTTCCTTCTGGATCGTACGGCTCAAAAACTGCAGGAAGAAGAAGAACGGATGCGGGATAAGCGCAAACATATGGAACTGATACATGCGCTTAGTATCGATTATAATCTTGTATGTTTCTTTGATTTGGAAACCGGAAAGGGAAATGCGCTTCGAATTGGAGAATGCAAAAATAACATATTGGAGCAGATTTTTTCCGGGGAATTGTCTTTGGAAGAATGCATAGGGCGTTACATAGATACCGGAGTTTATGATGAAGATAAAGAAACAATGCGGAATGTTCTTTCTTGCGAGAAGCTAAAGAAAGAGCTTTTGGAAAAGCCAATGCTTCATATAAATTATCGACTTACCTGTTGCGGTGAGCTGCGTTATTTTCAGTTGAAAATTGTACGTGCCGGAGAATGGGGTAAACATCATGGTGTTGTTCTGGGATTTCGAAGTGTGGATGAGGAAACACGCAGTGAGAGGGAGAAAAACACACTGTTGGAGAATGCCCTTTCCCAGGCAAATCGGGCAAATAAGGCGAAGAGCACATTTCTCTCGAATATGTCCCATGACATCCGTACGCCGATGAATGCCATTATCGGTTTTACTGCGTTGGCAATTACGCATATAGAACATAAAGAGAAAGTGGAAGAATATCTGAAAAAAATCATGACGTCCGGCAATCACTTGCTGAGTCTGATCAATGATGTTCTGGATATGAGTCATATTGAAAGCGGAAAGATTCACCTGGAAGAAGAGCCGTGCAGTCTGCCCGATATTATGCATGAGCTGCGCAATATTATCCAAGGGGATATTCACGCGAAGCGGTTGGATCTGTATATGGACGCCGTTGATGTTCATAACGAAGAAATCTGCTGTGACAGGCTGCGTCTGAACCAAGTGCTTTTGAATCTTCTGAGTAATGCCGTGAAGTATACGGGTGCGGGCGGCATGGTAAGTATGAAGGTGATTGAAAAGGGCGGCGCTCCGGCAGGCTTCGCAAATTATGAGTTCCACATTAAAGATAACGGAATTGGTATGAGTGAGGAGTTTGTAGCGCACATTTTCGAGCCTTTTGAGAGAGAACGCAATTCCACAATCAGCGGTATTCAGGGAACCGGACTTGGAATGGCGATTACCAAAAATATTGTGGATATGATGAACGGCACAATCGAGGTAAAGAGTAAGCAGGGAGGGGGAACGGAATGCATTGTTTCTGTTCCGCTGCGTCTGAATGGTGAAAAGAAAAAGGAACCGCAGACGATTCCGGAGCTGACCGGTCTGCGTGCGCTGGTGGTAGATGATGATTTCAACACCTGTGACAACGTATCTTGTATGCTTCAGCAGATTGGACTGCGGGCTGAATGGACATTGTCGGGAAAAGAGGCTGTTTTGCGTACCCGTCAGGCGGTTAATCGGGATGACCAGTATTTTGTATATATTATTGACTGGCTTTTACCAGATATGAACGGTATCGAAGTGGCACGGAGAATTCGGCAGGAAACAGGAAAAGATGTACCGATCATTGTGTTGACGGCGTATGACTGGGTCGACATTGAAGATGAGGCGAGAGAGGCCGGTGTAACGGCGTTTTGCAGTAAGCCGCTGTTCTTCTCAGAGCTGCGCGGTTGTCTTTACTCTATTGTGAATGCAGATAATATCTATAAGGTAAAGGATGAGGCGAAGGCGACGATCCGCACCGGGCGTATTTTGCTTGCGGAGGACAATGAGCTGAATCAGGAAATTGCGGTTGCAATTTTGGAGGAAGCGGGATTTTCCGTGGAGGTTGCACAAAACGGTCAGATTGCCGTAGATATGTTGAAAGCTTCCGAGCCGGGATATTATCAGATTATTTTGATGGATGTTCAGATGCCTGTGATGAACGGATACGAGGCGACAAAGGCAATCAGGAAGCTGGAGAATAAGGAGTTGGCATCGCTGCCTGTTTTGGCGATGACGGCAAATGCCTTTGAGGAGGATAAGCAGGAGGCGCTGCGGAGCGGAATGGATGGACATATCGCGAAACCGATTGATATGAAAACGTTGATGGAAACGTTGGATGAGGTGCT
>JAIEDW010000377.1 GCA_029067805.1 Lachnospiraceae bacterium | reverse complement strand
AAGAGCCTGCAGATTCTTCCCGAGAAGTTCCACGGACTCACGGACACGGATATGCGTTACCGCCAGAGATATGTTGACCTGATCATGAATGCGGAAGTTAAGGATACATTTATAAAGCGTTCCAAGGTACTTTCAAGCATTCGCCGTTATCTTGACGGAGAAGGCTTTATGGAAGTGGAAACGCCGATGCTCGTATCCAACGCGGGCGGTGCGGCGGCAAGACCGTTTGAAACGCATTTTAACGCGCTTGACGAGGATTTAAAGCTTAGAATATCCTTAGAGCTTTACTTAAAGCGTCTGATTGTGGGCGGCATGGAGCGCGTCTACGAAATCGGACGTGTATTTCGAAATGAGGGACTTGATACCAGACATAATCCAGAGTTTACCTTGATGGAGCTTTATCAGGCATACACGGATTACAACGGTATGATGGATCTGACGGAGAATCTTTACCGCTATGTGGCGAAGGAAGTGACCGGTTCGGAAATCCTTACTTACGGCGAGCATCAGATGGATTTGTCAAAGCCGTTTGAACGTATTACAATGGTAGATGCCGTTAAGAAATATTCTGGTGTTGATTTTAATGAAATTCACACTTTGGAGGAAGCAAGAGCGATCGCAAAGGAAAAGCATGTAGAGTTTGAGGAGCGTCACAAGAAGGGCGATATCCTTAACTTATTCTTTGAGGAGTTTGTGGAGGAGCATTTAATTCAGCCGACTTTCGTTATGGATCACCCGATTGAGATTTCTCCGCTGACGAAGAAAAAGCCGGAAAATCCGGAATATGTAGAGCGCTTTGAGTTCTTTATGAACGGCTGGGAAATGGCAAATGCCTACTCTGAGTTGAACGACCCGATTGACCAGAGAGCGCGCTTTGCAGCGCAGGAGGAACTCTTGGCAGCAGGTGACGACGAGGCAAACCATACTGACGAGGATTTCTTGAATGCGCTTAGTATCGGTATGCCGCCAACCGGAGGCATTGGTTTCGGAATCGATCGCATGGTGATGATGATGACAAACAGCCCGGCGATAAGGGATGTACTCTTATTCCCGACAATGAAGTCACTTGATAAGTAAAAATACGGAAATCCATTGAAAAATAAGGGTTTTCCGTTTGGTAATTGAAGCAAAATTTACATCACTACACCAGATTTACACCATATTCCATTGAATTACTGTATTTTACAGAGGAAATGAGGAAAATGTAGAAATGAAGTGGTGTAGTAAAGGAAAAGTTAAAAATAGGGTATTTACAAAGGCTCTGTGTGAGAAATCATGCAGAGCCTTTTCTGTGGAATAAGTTACTAATTATGAATTATTATGAATAAAAAATTTTTTTGAATCAGAAATCAATTTTATTACTATATAAAATAAAGGATTGTTGAAATTACAATTTAATAAAAATCTTTGAAAATGAGTATGGAAAACTCTAATAAAATGGTATAATCATTTCTCGAAAAAAAGGAGTGTTTAAGATGAACGCAGAAGAACGATTAACTACTGTAACAGAAAGCATGGATATTATCTCGAATCGGCTTAAGGAACTGTCAAGCCTTATAAATACAGTTCATTTAGGTTTAATGGGGGAAGACACGGAACAACAGATTTTAGACTGTATCATGTGCTTTTTATATTCAGTGAATGAAATCCATGCATTTACAGAAACAGCATTAAGGGAGATTCGTGGTAATGAGGACACTCAAACGAAAGCATGAACAGTT
The DNA here is from genome assembly GCA_029067805.1 of Lachnospiraceae bacterium. Taxonomy (GTDB): domain Bacteria; phylum Bacillota; class Clostridia; order Lachnospirales; family Lachnospiraceae; genus COE1. Next base: position 1,424 of record JAIEDW010000377.1, on the reverse strand, counting down.
ATTCATGCTTTTGCTTCATAGCTTTAACCATTGTGCGGATAGCTGATATTTGAATTTCGTTAAGCCCATCTATATCAATCACAATCTGATTTTCTTTTTTCTTTCCAACCAGATAATCAAGAGAACATTGATATAATCCCGATAGTTTAATTAAAACCTCTGTTGACGGGGTACGGTAACCTGTTTCGTACCCTGCAACGATTGACGGTGATATTTTTAAGTAATTTGCTACTTCCTTTTGAGAAAGGTTTATATTTTTACGAGCTTCTTTTAACTTATCTGGTAATCCTTCAATCATGTGTTTTCCTCCTATGATTATTGTGTATTTTAATTGTTAAAATACACAATAGGCGCGAAAAAAGTACGCTTTAAGCGTTGGCTTTTATTGCTTATTGCTGTACAATCTAAAATATAATTTGCTTATAAAGCTAAAAAAAGAATACAGGAGATACAAGATATGGAAAATTTTAAGGAAGAAATTGTTTTTCAAGGTGCTGTAAATATGCAGTATCAAGGACTGGGAAGTGTATTAGGGCATAACAAGGGTGGTCAGTTGACCTTGACTGATAAAAGATTGATTTTTAAGGCTCACGCTCTTAATATCGGGCAAAAAGAATACATTGTGCCGTTACAGGATATAAAATTTGCACAAGATACATTCCATGTTCTCACGCCAACGCCTAATATGATAAAAGTGGAGTTGCAAAGTGGGGAGGTATACCAATTTGTTGTAAAGGGCAAAGACAAAGATACATGGAAGAATTTAATTTTGGAATATGCAACAAAAGCAAGAAATATTGATGCTCAAAACATTACGCCACTTCCTGTAAATACTACTAATGGTGCGCAGACTGTAAATACTACTAACGATATGCAGACTGTAAATATTACTAACGGTACGCAGGCTGAAAATACAAATCAAAAGTCTAAAAAGAAAGCTATAAACGGAATCATATGTTTTCTGATCGGATGGCTAGTAGTGATTTTTTTATTTGGAGGGGGAACAGGAAAGGCAGAAGAGATTGAAAAGGCAGAGAAAACAGTTATTTCGTTAGTAACTAGTAGATACGGAGAAATACCAACTGTTGAAGGAAAAGTTTTGAAAGATATTGATAATCATGTATTAGTTGTTGTAACTTTTGAAGTGAAAATAGGTAATAACATTTTTGATGGAAGTTATCTTATTGATGTATCTGATACAAATCAATTAATTATGCGGCAATCGAATGAAATGCCCATTGATTTTGACTATGAAGGAAATTTAGAAGAAATTAGAGCATTGTGGGGAATATAAATTAAATATATATTATATTTAAATTTATTGTGTGTCACATATTCAAAGTAGAGAACACCTCTTGAACACGTTTCATGGGGTGTTTTTATATGGCAAAAAGGCAAAGGGGATATTTCTATACCTTTTACAC
>JAIEDW010000376.1 GCA_029067805.1 Lachnospiraceae bacterium | reverse complement strand
GGATAGCCGCTGTATATATCATAATCCTTGTCACGAATAAGCGCATTAAAATCAACAGACCATATGACAGTTTTTAAATTATCATTTCGTTTCAGCGCCCTCTCAAGATTTTGCGACAGCTCCCGAAATCCCGCTCCGGAAAAAGTTTCTTTCACGGATTTTACTCCAAATATTTCATCTGCCTCGCTCGGCTTAAAGTTCTGCGCCATTGACGTTCCCGTGATAATCGTATCGTACTCAAAATGTCTTGATATTCCGTCATTCGTATAGCGTTCCTCATAAAGACGATAGGAAAGAAACGAAAAAGGCTTATGAAAATGGAAATATGGGTCGACAATCCATGCCACAGCAACTATAACAAGTGTTATTAATATAATCATGGACAGACAGCCGATAAACCACTTACGCACTTTCACTCCTCCTAACTTAAAATAATGATGGAACAACTCAGATACAGCTTTAAAAATCAAAAGTTAAAATATAAAAACTCACTTACATCCGAAAGCGACATAACGCTCCAAAACAACAGAACAACCGTCACAGCCAAACGCCTTATACCGTACTTTCCGCTCTCCTCAACTTTTTCCTGTGTATTTTTCATAAAAAAACATGCAAGTATCAGCAATAAGACAAACACTGCAAGCGGAAGCAGCGGGTATCTGTCTATGATTCCGCCCAAACCCAGTCTGTATAAGATACGCATTTCCGTTAAATTATTAAAACTTTCCACAAACTCTCCATCATACAAACCATATTTGTTTACCAGCTTAAACGAATACTTCCAAAATCTTCTAAACTGCTTAAGCGATGAAGCTCTAAAAAGGCTCCACGCAACCGCAACAAATGCAAACGTCAATATCCGTTTTATGATATTCGGAATCCATTTTAAACTCTTTTCAAATATTCTATCTAAAATTTTAGCGATACCATGTACGATCCCCCATACTATATACGTCCAATTTGCGCCGTGCCATATACCGCTTACCAAAAAAACAATAAAAATATTGATATACGTCCTGATCTTTCCTTTTCGACTTCCGCCTAACGGTATATACACATATTTTGTAAAGAATCTCGTAAGTGTCATATGCCATCTGTCCCAAAATTCACCAATGGAATTCGCTTTATATGGTGAATTAAAATTAAACGGCAGCCTGACATTAAACAGATACCCGATCCCGTATGCCATATCGCAATAACCGCTAAAGTCAAAGTAGATTTGCAGGGTATAACAAAGTATTATAATGATACCACTTAACATCGTTTGAGAGCTTTGATGATCATACCCCCATGTCACAATCTTCGACAGCGTATCCGCAACTAATACCTTTTTTGCAAGCCCAAGCGAAAATGCATACAATCCCTTACTCAAATTCTCATAATTAATCCTATGATTCCGCTCATCCCGAAGCTGCGGTATCAGCTCATCATGATACACAATCGGTCCCGCGATCAACTGTGGAAAAAAAATAACATACGCGGCATACTCCAAAAAATCATATTTTTCACACTCTCTCCTATAGGAATCAATGACATAGGAAAGCTGTTGAAATGTATAAAAACTAATACCAAGCGGCAGTATCAGCCGCAAAAAGGCATAATCCGTCTTAAACCACTTATTTACATTTCCAATAAAAAAGTCATAATATTTATAATAAAACAAAATGCCGATATTCACACCGATTCCCGCTATAAGTAAAAGCCGTCTATATAACAGCCTGTCTGTGCGGTCAAGCAGTTCCACCAACAGATAGTTCAAAATAACGCTTGTTAACAATATAAAAAGATACTTAATACTATTGTAGCCGTAAAACCACATGGACATGCAAAGCAGATACCCAAGCGCCATTTTCGGCTTTCCGAAGTGATGGAACGCAAAATACCCTAAAACCACCAGCGGAAAAAACAAAAATATAAAAATATACGAATTAAAAAGCATTCTGATACCATGCCTTTCTTTCAATTTACCCTTATCACAAATTTTTCATAGAACCTCACTGCCGTAGCATAAAGCAAAGGACTTAGCAGAAACAGCCGCATACGTACCCTGTCGCCCCCCGACACATCACGGTTTTGATACACTCTCTTAATCTTACTCGCATCCTTTTTCATTTCCTCCACCAGCCGTTTTGCATACGCTCCCGCTGTCTGATCGCCTGTTTTCTGTGCATTTTTAAAATCCATATAATAAAACAGCAAGCGCCTCCAGAAATGATAGGAGGCAAAATCAGCCATCTCTGTTGAAACGGACGCTCCAATCAACGCAATATGTTCCCGCCAGAACGGTAGCTCATCATTAAACATGCGTTCCCCTCTTGACACATTCATGATACTGCCCTCTCTGTCAAGCACATAATGATAGAGACATTTATCAAGGTAAACAGCCCTGTCCAATTTACAAAATGCCCTCGTCGTATACATGATATCCTCTGAATTGCGCCCCTTGGGAAACTCCACGCTCTCCACAAGTTCCCGCCGAAACAACTTACTCCACACGGAATTATAAATCACGTACTGTTCATGTCCACCTATATAAATACGAAGAAGCTCCTCTCTTGACAACGGTATACACGCTCCGCTTCCGCCGCCCTCCGTTCGATCCGCATATTCCCTAAAATACCGGCACACACAAAGCGGCGCATCATTCTCCACACAGGCGCGATACATTGTTTCATACATATCGTCCTCTATCCAGTCATCACTGTCAACATAGCCGATATAATCTCCCGATGCCACGCGAAGCCCCGCATTTCTTGCGTCAGATAAACCACCGTTCTCCTTGTGCACGACCTTTATGCGTTCATCTTTTTTGGCAAATGCATCACACATCTTTGGCGAGGCATCGGTCGAACCGTCGTCCACAAGAATAATTTCCAGTGTCTGATAGGTCTGACGCAATATGGAATTGACACATCTTCCAAGATATTTCTCGACATTGTACACTGGTACAATCACGGAAATCAAATCAGCTTTCATACACGACATCTCCCATCGCGTTCAAAAGTACCCAGCCTCTCCAGTTTTCATGGATTTCCTCAAGCGATGCCGTTTCGTAGTTGTCATGGTGCAGTGGACGTATCATAAGCTTGTCCCTGTGCCTGTTTAACCGTGCCCCCCATATACTGAAAGTACTGTTTGCACAGATATTATGCTTGCAATGACTCATAAGCTCCATGTCATACATACTGTCCTCCCCTATATTCCAGTCCACAATACGCATATCCGGTTTCTGAAAATGTTCCCGCGCATATTCCGCGTCGTCTGAAAAAATATAAAATACGGGGGTGTCTACCTTGCTGCGTATATAGTCAATTGCACCTTTATAATAATCCTCCGTGCAGATGCCCATATATCTTTTTCCATCCGCCACCGTCAGATAATCCTTGCGCCTGATATGCACACTCACCGAATTGGTACGCTCCATTTCCGCAACCGCCTCATGATTTGCGGGATTTGCGATTGGCGGAAAGCATATTTTTTCCTGCAAAAGCGCTATAATATCTCTATAATACCGCTCACAGCCCCAAAATCCATACAGATATACATCATCCATCGAAAAAATTTCGGGCATATAATCACCCTTTTCATTGACTACCTTGCTCTTTCTCCCCGTCAACTTTCTGCGCACACGATCCGTCAACTTCATGCTGCTGTCAAGGAAAAGCGTGCGCTCCTCTTTCGTGCAGACCTCATATTCCAATCCTTCAAGACGCTCCAATTCCAGCGGACGCCATTCCCTGTCCTCGCCCAGTGCATCTTTGTAAGCATACAGATCAAGCTTGACTTCCCTTCCAAGTGTCTTTAATTTTTCAGAAAGCGCATATTGGTAAAGCTGATTGCCAAGCCCGCCCATCACATGAATAATAATCATTGTGTCATTTCCTCCGGTGTTCTTTTCACCTTTTCACCGCGCGATAGAGCTTTGCCGTTGTATCAACCACAGGCTCTACCGTATACCCCAGATGCTCAAATGCCTTGCAAAACGCATTCCACTGCCCTGTCACAAGATAAACCTCGTCAGGCAATTCGTCGTCATATACCTTTCGTATATATTCCTCAAACGGATCTGATCGGTTGTGTGAGTATGTCTCAATTTCATCATTGTATACAATATTTTCCCATTGTGCCGCATCATAGCGTGCGTCATGCGTAAAATAGTAAACAAACGCATATCTTTGATGAAAATCCAATATTGTCGGCGTCTCATACCCGTCCAGATCATACCACTCTCTCACCACAGTCCTTAAGTCCATCTTCCACCAGTGATTGCTGATGCGGTAATCACCATAAAGGCAGTACAAAAATCCTCCAAGCACAAGACCGATTCCCACCAGACGCGAAGCCTTCGAAATGATCGTATAACCACTGTTTTTCAAAAGCTGCACAAACTCATAGAGCGATATGGCAACAAGAAGAAACCACAGCGGAAAAATAAACATATTGTAGCGGTTTCCGTACCAGCCGTACGCATAGAGATTAAGCTTTGTGACCACATAATAAATCATAAAAACCGCTACGTTGCACCAAAAGAACGTCTTGATAAAAAAGTTCTTTGTCTTAAATGCTACATAGAACAAAACCGCAACAAGCACGATCAAAAGCACATTGATCAGAACCCCTATTTTTTCGGTGTCCCTGTCTATATCAATCAGACACCATCGAAAAACACTCGCAAAGCTAAAACAGAAGTCTCCAAAAATATTGCCATTTTCAATAATAATATCCCGCTCCGAAAAAAGCGTCGAAACCTGATTGTCCGACTGAGGAATCAGGAAAAAATACAAAAGTGGAACTCCCCCCGCAATTGCCGATAATACAAAAGAGGCAAGTCCAAATTTAAAACTTGCATAATCTTTTCTCATAAATGCGATCACAAGTACACACACTGCCATCGGCACAACTGCAAATGCCGCACCATAATGTGTATACATACACGCCACGCACAACAGCGTAAACACAAGGATACGCTTTGCATCAAGCTTCTCGCAAATTACCATGAACGCATCAGTGAGCCAGATTAAAAACATCACAAGCACAATATACTCCGATGCCTCTTTCACATAATACATCAGGATATAGATACTCGAATAGATTATAACGCAAAAAGCCGCCATATAGCGGTTGCAAAGCTTTCTTATGATAACATAAATCCCAATCGCAGCCACAAATCCAAAGATGACGCTTGAAAAACGATACCACCATTCTCCCTCATTCACCTTAAGCCATAGACACATCAACCAGTTATACAGAGGAGGCTGCTGCTGAATATGCGCCACTCTTTCATACATCGACGCAAGTTTCGTAACACCTGTTATTTCTCCTTTCACAGGAACAGAACAATAAAACTCCATCGCCTCATCCTGCCAAATAGGAGCATACGTCAACTTATACAGTGCCATAATCCAATAATAGATAAATGCCACGCCTGCCGTAATCCATTCCGGCAGATTCGATTTTCGTTGTACCAATCCCTCTCACCTTGTTCCTCATCTATCGTTAAAAGGTCACATCTCCGTCATGGTCAAGAAGAGATGCGTAATCAACTCCTTCAAGCTTACAGATGCTCTGTAACAACGCTCCCCCGTCCTTAACCCGTAGCTCAATAACCATATTCAGTCCACTCACCGTCATATTTCTCGACTTCACAGTATAGTGTTTGGAATAACCCGAAATAATATCCGTAATATTTTTCTCCATGTCATTGTTCACTGTTTGAACCACAAGAATTGATGCAGCACTGACAACCGGAATTCGGTCAAGCAAATAAATAACTATAGTTATCACAAGTGAAACAACTATCGCTACGCTGTACAAGCCTGCTCCACAGATAATTCCTACCGAAATCGCCCAAAACATGAACACCAGATCCAGCGGATCCTTTATCGCCGTCCGAAAACGCACAATGGACAGCGCGCCCACCATACCAAGGGAAACAACAATACTCAACTGTATCGTAATAATGATCGCCGCCGTAATTATTGCTACCGCTGTAAGCGATATATTAAAGCTTTTATTATAAAAGCCCTTTCTTGTCATAATCCTGTATATCAGAAAAATGTATAATGCTATGGCAAGCGTTACTTCAATTGTTACAAATACATCTGCCATACTGATTCCCTCTGATGCAAAATTTTCAATAAAGGAATCCTTCAAAACATCTCTGATACTCACTATATCACACCTCGTAAATTATATTTTCTGCACAGACAATATTTGGAATAAGCTGTCTGGTGCAGTTTATCCATCTGTATTGCATGATGAATAAAATCGGGAATCCATTCATCAAACTTTATTTCAAGTACATGATAACCCGTTTCCATCACAGGTCTTTTCGTTATCCGCTTTTCAAAAAAACTTTCGATATCAACACTGCTTCTTATATTGGTGTCAAAGGTAACCCTGACGTTTCCATCCCGGTAAACATATGGTACCCTGTCATATTCAACGATAATTTTCGGCTTTAAAAGCCGTGTACTCTGTTCTATAAACAGTTTTCTGTATAACGGCTCATCCATCTCGTTCATTGCTACGATTTCTCCACGTGCAAGTTTCCGACACAGTCCCGCATTAATAGGACATGACAGCTTTCTTGTCATTCCATGCCGTTTTTGTTTCAGTTCAAGTCTTATATAGGAACTGTCCGCATTGTATATCCGTATCCGAAATTTTTCCCTAAGATCGACACCGGACAGATTATCATAATAACACGTATTCTTATAATCATCAAAATAAAGACTTCTGATCGTATAACTTCCGTTTTCACCCGCATTTATGTCAAGCCCCATATATGGCTCTATTCTGTTTTTGATGCATATCAACTGCTGCTGCGAACAAATGTATTTATATTCGTGTCTGTATTCACTCATTGCAGAGCCGACTCCTTTTTGTTAAATTAATAACACATTTTCACGCAAGTATCACCTGTATATAGAAAAGATGCCATGCAAAAGACGCACGGCACCTTTTCATGCACATTATCCTGACCTCTTATCTTATGGTATCCAAATTTCTGAAAGCATTACGTATTCTCTTCAATAATCTTCATAAAGAGTTGATATGATGCCTCCAACGCCTCTTTCTCCTGTGTCACTTTCTCAACATCAATCTCCGATGCTGCTTTTCCTCTGAAAAGCTCTGTCAGTTTGGAAGCCGAATCGCAAATCGGCGTCAATCCCAGATTCGCGCTGACACCCTTAAGCGTATGGGCAGCCTTAAACGCCTCTTCATAATCCTTCTGCTCAATACTGTTTCTTAAAAGAACAAAGTTCTGATCATCTTTAAATTTCACAAGAAATTTTAAAAACAATGCCCCGTTACCCATGAAACGATGCAGCGTACCCTCCACATCCGCTCCGTTTTCTTCCAATTTCTGTTTCAACTGCTCATTCATTGCGTTTTCCTTTCTCTATCCATAATTATTGTAACCATTTGTCCTGTTTTAAATAGTTACCAATGATTTCCTTTTTATAATAATATTATATCGAAACCCCTTCCGTAATGCAAGCATAGAATAAAATTCGTCATGCATACGGGGAAACGCTGACTATTTTCTTATTATTCAAAAAAACAACTGTGTGAGCAATCCACACAGTTGTTTTATCTTTATTCTGAATACAATTAATACTTTCCAAATCCGTCTCCGAGCGAAATGATCTGCTCATTTGCATTGGATACGGAAGACGAATATGAACTTGAACTGCTTGACGAAGATGCACTGCGCGAACCAAGGTTGTAGATTGAAAGCATGTCACGCATTCTTGATGCCTGGTTAGAAAGCTCCTCACTGGCTGCCGCACACTCCTGGCTTGTAGCTGAGTTTGTCTGTACAACCTGTGAAACCTGTGTAATCGCCTGCTCAATCTGTGCAACCGCCGTTGCCTGATAATTTGATGTCTGTGCAATATTGTTGATCAGCACTTCACTCTGCTGAACTGCTTCTGTGATAACGCCGAGAGCCTTTGCAGTTTCGTCCGCAATCTTGGAACCCTGGCCAACCTTGCCAATCGAATCTTCAATCAACTCTGCTGTTTCAGATGCTGCAGCCGCACTCTTTGCAGCAAGACTTCTGACTTCCTCTGCAACGACTGCAAATCCCTTGCCTGCCTCACCTGCTCTTGCAGCCTCTACAGCCGCATTCAGCGCAAGAATATTTGTCTGGAACGCAATATCATCAATTACCTTGATAATCTTTGAAATGCTCTCTGATGCCTTGTTGATATCCTCCATAGCAGACATCATATCCTGCATCTGCGCATTACCCTGTCTTACATCGCCGATTGCTCTCTTTACTAAGTCAGCAGCCTCATTTGCCTGATCCGCATTCTGCTTTGTCTTCTCTGCGATTTCATCAATAGAAGCGGTAATCTCCTCGATTGCGCTTGCCTGCTCTGTCGTACCCTGTGCCAAAGACTGGCTTGCGCTTGCCACCTGAGAAGCGCCGATGGTAACCTGATTTCCTGCATCGCTGATATTGCCAAGAGTACTATTGTTATCTTCCACCAATTTCTTTAATGAGTGCCCAAGAACATCCTCTGAAGAACTAGGTTTTACGTTTATCGTAAGATTTCCGTTAGAAACCTCCTCTGCAACGCGCGCCTGATATTTAATGTTCTCAACCACTTTTGTATACTCATCTACCAGTTCACCGAACTCATCGTTGGCCTCTTTTACCAACTGGATATCCACATGACCCAGCGCAATTTCCTTTGCCGCATCGGAAAGCTGTTTTACGGATCTGCTGATTGTTTTAATGATAGACGCTGCGATCGCCACTGTGACAATAATAGATATTACCAATATTGCAACTGAGAAAATAGCCGCATTATTTGCATATCTTTCTTCCAGCTCTGCCTCTGTTGAAGCGACCATCTCCATTGACATAATGCCAAATACTACATTGATAATTGTAAGTACAACGGATATTACAAATGCCCCGATCAGTCTTGTTTTTATTTTTACATTTTTCATTTTTTAACCCTCTCTTTCTTCTGTTTCAATGTCCCCGGCCTGTTCAATAACAGACAAATCTTCATCATTGATAAGCTTATCCGGATCCAGCAGAAGCTTTACGGAACCGCCCACTTTTCCAATGCCGTACACATACTTGTTCTGTGCCTTCTCCGCACGCCCGATACTTGGCGGCGGCAAAATGTTCTCTTCTCTGATTTCCACTACTTCGGCAATCTTTTCCACAATCAGACCTACAACCGTCGATTTTACGTTGATCACAATGATACAGGTTCTGTCATTGTACTCAAACGCAGGCTGCCGAAAGCGAAGTCTTACATCAATGACCGGAATGAT